>PSPX01000021.1 GCA_004195715.1 Methanobacteriota archaeon
AAAGAAGCCAGAGCCCAGAGCCAGCAGCGCGTCGGGCTCCACTGTGCCCAGTTCGGGCGAGACAATCAGAATGATTCCTGCAAAGGCGGTGATGACTAGGAAAGCAACACCTGCGGATACTCTCTCAGCCAACACCTTGCCAGAGAGCAGGGCGACGAACAGGGGAGCGGTGTACTGCAGAGTGACCGCCTGGCCTATCGGAATCCTTCCTAGAGCGGTGAAGTAGAGAATCATCGCCGTCAGGCCCACAGCGCATCGTAGGAACATCGTCTTCCGGTTGTTCACTCTCAGGCTGATGCCACGACTGGATGCAAAAGCGGCCACTGCGAAGGCTATCACCGCTGAGCGCACTAGGATAATCATCCAGACGTCGGCGTGCACGCTGGTCCACTTCACGAGGGCGTTCATCGTGCCGAAGCAGAGGCTGCCGAAGATCATCCACAGGACTGCGGCTCTGGGCGAGTCGGAGGAGAGTTCGTCTGACATCCTACACGAGGCCCCAGCGACGCTCTAGAACAGTTGCTATCGCCTGGTAGTCCTGGCCCCCCGCACTAGTGGGGTCGTGCAGGTGTATCGGGATGCCGTGACTGGGGGCTTCGGCCAGCCTGATGTTACGACGAATCGCTGGCTCGACGATGAGTTCGGGGAAGGCCTCTCGAACTTCACTCGCGACCTGTTGGTTGAGTAATGTAGGCGCGTGCATTGTCAGCATCACGCCATCGACTCCTAGTTTGGGATTGAGAAGTCCCCTGACCTCCCTGATGGTGCCAGCAAGCATGGCCAGTCCCTCGAGGGCGAAGTACTCGGTCTGGACCGGGATGAGGATGCCATCACTGGCTACCAGTGCATTGACCGAGACAATACCTAGCGAGGGTGGGGTGTCGATGAGTACGATGTCGTAGTGCTGTAGAAGCGGTTCTAGGGCTTCAGTGAGCCTGTGTTCTCGGCCCAACTGCCTAAGCATCTCCTGCTCAAGCCCTATCAGGCTCCTGTCACCGACCACCATGTGCAGTCCGTCCACCGCTGTGGCGTGCCTAGCGTTGACCGCAGTCTCCGGGTTCAGGATGAGGTCTCTGGTGGTCGCGCGCACTTTGCTCTTGTCGACGCCTAAACCCGTAGCGCAGTTACCCTGTGAATCTGCATCGACCACCAGTACCTTGTGCCCACGCAGCGCCAACTGAGCTGCGATGTTAATCACGGTGGTCGTCTTGCCGACCCCTCCCTTCTGGTTGATCACGGTGACTACTCTGGCCCTGCCCTCTGGAGTCGGTAATCCGGCTGGGAGATCGAGGGGGGGGCGGGCACGGGCCGTGCTGATCTCGTCTACCGCATCCAGCATCGGCGCTGTGGTCTCCTCTTCGACCTCGATGAACTCGACGTCGATTACGAGTGGTGCCTTCTGCACCTCGGGCAGGTCATCGCCATCATCCTCAGCGTTCATACGAGCGCCTTTGGCGCTCGGAGTGTTGTTGAACATGCCGCTAAGTGAGTGAGAAGGCAGGTCAGTTTGGCGCTAGTTGGAGGGAAGCGAGGTGTGGTACCAGCCGACCATTCTGCCAGTCTCCGCATCGATTGCAAAACCCACCGTGTTGTCTCGCCCAGAGTCCTCCCACGAGCGCATTCCTGCTGCTGTGACCATGTCCAGAGACAGTACATCGACTGATGTGGTAGCCAGTAGGTAGCCGTAACTGACTGAGGGTTCCCAGCCGGACCCGTCACCGATGAACTGGTTGAGCTCGGGGTATCTCAACGGGTCCAGTACGCGCTCTTCCATCAGACCCAGTGTGAGGGTCTCGGGAATCTCATTTCGATCCCAGGACACGGTGCCCTCGTCGTATTCCCGCTGCTCGGCCAGAATGCAACCCGAGTCCTTGACCCGCAGTACGACCCAGCCGGCGTTTTCGTCGTCATCAACCCATGACATGTTCCACTCATTGGCCGAGTACGTCGCCTGCCAGATGTAACCAGCAGATTCCAGCGCCTCGGCCGCGTCGCTTGAGGAGTGGTTGGTCATCAGGCAGTCAACTGCGGTCTCTAAGTTGAACTCCCTGAGGCTTGATTCGTCCGGCATCGCCTCCTCCCAGTGCTGCTGGCTGTTGGGTATGTCCTCCCCACTGCCGGGGCTGCCGGCGTAGGCTTTATCCCAGTGCACAGGAGTCAAGCCGAAGTTACTCGAAGTCTCGGTTATCACCGCGTTCACCACGAGTGTTCCGTCGGGAAGGTCGAGCAAGTAGTCTGAAATCAGCCCCTCGAGGCTACAGTCCTCGCCGCCTTCCTTGTCGAGCAAGATGTCCACCATTTGCTTTACTGGCCACGGGTTTCCACGCTTTACATGAATGTCGATGTTGACGTGCCCCACGCACCCAGCGAGCCCTTCCTCTGAGATACTCACATGAGTGACGAGGCCATGCATAGCGGTGTTGATTTCCCCCTGCACAGTCCAGGTCCAGTCCATTAGGCCCGAGGCCTTCACCGAGGAGAGGCCTTCAGTGAGGGGCGTGTCACCGAAGAATTCGTGCAGTTCAATTGGAGTTAGGGGGAAAATTAGCAGCGGCGAGAGAGTCCCCAGTGAACCGAGACCGACGGAGCCGAACGCAACTGCCCTAGCATCCGTCCGGACGTTGTCCGGGTCGGTGAAGCTGAGGTCGGTATCAGTCCGAATGGTAGACTTGCTGGTAATATCTCTCCATGACTTAGATGTTGAAATGAGAGAATTGTCCTCCTTTATCCAGCCAGTGTTGGTGCATGTCCCTTCGTCCCTGATCTTCCCCTGTAGGTCGATTGCAAGGTTGTGTGTCACCGTCTGCTCGGCGGTCAGATGCTCCCTGCCGTGGGCGTCATGAGCGTTCACCGCACCGATGAGTTCGGCGTCCAGCGGATGGGAGATATCGCCTATGCCGCCATTGCGAATCAATATCGAGCCTGTCCCGCCACTGACGGTCGCTCGGAGCTCGTCGCAGACCTCGTCTAGGGTTGGAGTGGTGATATCTCTCAGAATTCCAATCATCTCATCCCCGGTGATCTCTATCGTGGTCTCAGTGATGGTGAAGTCCATTTGGTCACCGTAGCGCAGGGGTCGAGCGGTGAAGGCTGGGTCCTGCTGCACTAGATAGAACGCGATGGCGCCGACTAGCAGGACCACCACGACGATTGCTGAAATTGCCTGCCAGTTTTCCTTCAGGCCATCGACTGAAGGTAACGTGATGATCATCGAGGGTTCCTCGTCATCGACCTCGTCTAGGAATACCTCATCAGTCGCCTCGTTGGGTATCACTCCGGAGAACCACGGGTCCTCTTCGGGCTCTGGCTCCTCGGGCTCTGCAATCTCGGCTTCGACGATTTCCGCTTCAATAATCACTTCCTCAGGCTCTGGTTCTGGCTCAGGCTCTGGTTCTGGTTCGGCCGGTTCGTCCCCACTTACTCTGGCAATCAGTTTGTCGATGGCGTCGTCAATGTCCCTGGATTTGCTCTCCGTGACGACTTTTGGAGTCTCAACGGGGGATGCCTCGAGGCCGAGCAGCCTGTCCACCAGCTCGTGCTTCTTGCCAGACACCAGAAATCCGTGGTCGCTGCACAACTGGCGCAGCTCGCTGACCTTCATCGCGGACAGGGCGTCGCGGTCAGGAATACCTTCAGAAGCCATTCTGCTCACTCTCAGTCCAATGGGGTGGCTTTCAACTCCTTCGGCGTCCTGCCTTGCAGGACGCGCACTCGCGAGACTGTGCGACGAGGTCGATGCAAGGACTCAAGAAGTGCAGTCGGTCGGCGCAGGACATGGACCCACGTCTGGTCATTCTCACCTTGGGGCCTGAGCTGTATAGCACAAAACGGCTCATCGAGGAGGCTGAGAAGGAGGGTTGGGTGGTCAAACTTGTTGATTACAGGAAGGTCAGCCCAGTTGTTGATGACAAGGGCGTTAGGATTTACTACAATGGGTGGCCTATTCAGTGCGATGCTATAATCCCAAGAATTGGGGCTAGTTACACCCCTCGTGGAGTCCCCATAGTGAAATTTTTCGAGAGTATGGGGGTCATCGTAATCAATGGGGGCGATGGAATTCGCTCCAGTCGCGATAAGCTTCGAGCAGGCCAGATTCTAATGGAGGCAGGAGTCCCAGTTCCCACCACTGTCAATGTCGGTGCATGGGAGGATACCATTCGCGCTGTCAACCAAGTAGGAGGTACTCCTTGTGTGGTCAAGAGCAATGAAGGTACTCACGGTTCGACGGTGTACCTTGCGCGCACAGAACAACAGGCGCGCCAGCTTGTCTACCAAATGCTAGATCGCGGCATGCGTCCTTTGGTCCAAGAGTACATTCAAGAATCGCACGGGCAAGACATTCGAGCTCTGGTTGTTGGTGGAAAAGTCGTCGCTGCTATGCGTCGCAAGGCGCGTGGCTCCGAGTTCCGCTCAAATTTCCATCTCGGGGGCAGCGTCGAGGCCGTCGAAATCTCCGACAGATACGCTGAGATAGCGTGCACTGCTGCGGAGGCTCTAGGTCTGGATCTGGCCGGTGTGGATATGCTAGAATCGCGCAGCGGGCCGCTGGTGCTAGAGGTCAACTCTAGTCCCGGCCTTGAGGGCATCGAGTCTGTGAAAGGGAAGGGATTCGTGGCCGCCGAGGTGGTTCGCCTGCTCAACAGGAGACTCGCGGAGTCCCGCGAGGATTTCGAGACATCGGACGGCACGGAGATGACAGGGGCCGGGAGCGAGGCTTCCGGAATCTACGACTGACGGCATTTCCTAAGGCTCGGTCAAACGGCGGTTCTCACCCCTTTGGAGAGAGAAGCATTCAAGTCTGATTACGATAACTTGGACCTGTCCGTAGGGACAGGGATGCACGGCCGTTCGCGGCCTAGAGGCGAGAGAATTGACTGAACGGAGGGAAGGAGTAGCTAGTTCTTGGGCCAATGGTGGCCTAGTGGAACGAGAGCGAGCGAGGTTCGCGAATTTCGCTATTGAAGGTGACACGCCCCTCCCTTCGCGCCTCCAGAGCCTCTCTGAGCTGCCTTGGTTCGACTGTTGGATGCAGAGACTGCGGACCGAGAAAAAGAGTGAACACACAGTCAGGGCATACACCGTCACTGCACGCACCCTGAGCACCACTTCGCTGCCAAGGGAGTCTCCGCTCGACTGGGAGGAGGCGAAGACAATCAGCGTTCGAGACTTCCACACAAGAGTCGATCCCAACAAAGGCAGAATGGATGCTTGGCTGAATAGCATTGGGGGGTTGAAGCCTGCCACCGTCAACGCCCGCATCGCAGCCGCCTCGCATCTCCTGCAGTGGGTCGGGCACTCTGTACCCGATTGGATTCAGAGACCGAATCGTAGCCGCTCGTTGCCTCGCACACTCGGACGCAACGAGCTCGGTCGAGTGCGCACTGCAGCCACTCAGTCCGAGGATCCGCTCGCGCAGCCCGTGGTCACCATACTCCTCGACACTGGACTGCGCGTCTCGGAGCTGTGCTCTCTCGACATCGACGACGTTGACACTGAAGATATGTCCGCGCTGGTCATTGGAGGAAAGGGGGAGAAAGACCGAACTGTGCTGTTCACCAAGGCCACCGTCGACGCCATCGAGGCCTGGGGCCCGATTCGGAACAGCCGGATTCAGATGTGCGACAGGGAGAATGAGTTGCGCTCCCTACTGCTGTCGAGTCGTGGACGTAGGATGAATCCGCGCTCGGTGCAGAAACTAGTCGACAGGTTGGCAGATGCGGCCGAAATTCCGCGCTCGCGATTGAGTCCACACACCTTGCGCCACACCTTTGCCACCGGACTTCTGGAGCGTGGTGCCGACCTAGTCACGATTCAACGCCTTCTCGGTCACGCCAGTATCGCCACCACTCGAGTCTACCTTGAGATAGGCGACCAGACCCTAAGGGAAATTTACCACCGCGCCCAGCAGGAACTTCCGAGGGCCGAGGTCATTGAGTCCTCAGATGAACTTCCTGCAGTAAGTGAAGCACCGTATCAAAGACTGCGCTGACTACTTCTTGGCCGGGTTCTTCTTGTTGCCCCTCTTGTCCACTGACTCCGGACCCTGCCACTCGCGCTCTGCTGGGATGACGTAGCCTGGATGAGAGGGGATTGGGCAGTGCTTGCCCGCCCTGCACCTGCTGCAATTGTCTGAAGGTGGTGACTCGACCGTCTTCTGCAGCCTTCCATACTTTCTGCGAGGCACGCATAGTGCTTGATTCGGAGGGACTTAGCGGTTCCCACGTGCGCGCAACGTTCAACCCGTCTCGCACACACAGGAGGTTGTGAGTACCGAGGATGAGGAGTGGGTCGGCTCGGATGCGAGTCGTACCGTGCTGTACGCACAAGTGCGCGACGGGCAGCCAAAGATGGCCATCGACGAGGACGGATACCTGCGCCCTGAGGGCTGGCCGGACTCGGGAGGCAAGGTGTACCTTGGTGACGTCGCGCAGGCTGCGCTCAGGGCGCTCGGCCCGCACGATCCTCCGAGATTCGCTGAGCAGCCCGGCTTCGACGAGCAGATCTGGTCGCTCAGTTCTCGTGCCAACGAACTGCAAATGAGGATTTCGAGCAGCCCGTACTGGGGCTTCGGGCTGCTGCCCAACTGCTTCCTGAATCGGATTGAGTTATCTGGCCCGTTGGGCCTTCGTGCGAGGTGCGTGCACGACCTCGTCGCCTCACTGGGAAGAAACCCGTGGGAGCCGAGTCGGTTGCGTCAGTTCGAGAAGGTCACCGGATGCGAGGCTGCTCGACATAGGAGTGCGTGGAAGGATCTCATCACGCGCGCCAGTGGGGACATGAGCGAGGAGGTCGACCAGCTTGAGGATTCACTCAGAAGGCTCAGGGGATCTGATGCAGCAGTCTCGGGCATACTAGATGCTGCTGAGATGGGTATCGGCGAAGCACGTGCGGCTCTCGCTGACCGTAATGCACCCGCGGTGGAGCGTGCGTTGGGAAGAGTTGCGAGCGCGCTCATTGAGGCCGATCCGGACACTGAGGTCCGCTCGTCGGAGACCAGCGCGCAACGCGCGTCCCCTCGTACCAGTTCAGGGAAGCGGGACGAAGTCGAAGCGGGTCACCTTCTCGACGAAATTCCGTTTGTGGATCTCTCCGAGGAGGAGTAATCACAGGCCGAGCGTCGACCACATCCACGACCAGACGCCGTGATTCGCTAGGTAGATGCTCACTGAGAAGATAATGCAGGCTGCATAGATCATGCCCTTGGATATCTGTATGGCGTCCTCCGACTCCTCGTCAAAGTAACGAATCAGTCCAGCTGCCTGCTGGATCCCACTGCCCTTCTTCTCCTTGGCCATCGGGCGTCGCACCTGCCTGCACTATTTCAATTCCGCGAGGTGTCTGGATGCGACCCCATAGGGGTCGATCAAGGGTCCAGTGTCTCGATGAGGACGCACCCACCGTCCAATTCCACTATTTTCGAGGCGGCGCTCATCGCAGTGTCTATCGAAGTGGTCATCATAATCTCCCTGCGCTTGCCGTTGTTGGACTCAAACACCAGTCTGTGACTGAGAGTGTCAAGGACCTCACGGTCGACAATCTGCCATATCCAACTGTCTCGCTCGATGGTCACCAGAGCCACGACCGGTACTAGGGGGCCCTGCTCCCTCCCCACCGCTCTGGCTCGTTCGACCAATTCGACCAGTTTCCTAGTCGCCCCATTCAAATCTGTCTTCGTTGGTTCCTCTGATCTGCTGGCTATTCTCCTACGCAATCCTGTCATGTGCATCCCACGCGGCTCTCACCGCAGGAGTCGAGTGTTTCGCTGAGGGTTTAACCGTTTACGGTGCTGCCCACTCTCAAATCCGCAATTACAGAGTAGGCGGTGCTCCGCCGGAGGAAAGAATCGCGCAGTTGATTGCTGTCGCTTTCACCCGCAGGTCGTGGGTCAAAGCGATGCTCCTTGGAGTCTGATGGCTCAGAACAGTGTCCTACTGCGTGCGGTCTCCCACTGGAGGAAGGATGCGGAGGGCTGGTTGAGCGGTTCCTTCGACAGGTTGCCGGAGACGGTTCGGGTCAATCCGCTCAGAGTCGATAGCGGCTGGACTGAGGGCTGGCTCAAAGGCATAGGCTCGCAGCGCATCGCTTGGTTCAGCGGGCCCGGCAGCGCATGGGCACTGCCGTTTGATCGAGGCTCTGCCCAAGGTGACGTCAAGGCGATTCTCAGAGCTCTGCACGAGACCGGGCGACTGACCCGTCAGGAGGCGTCCTCAATGCTGCCGGTGCTGGCGCTTGGCCCCAAGCAGGGTGACGTCGTGCTCGACATGTGCGCCTCTCCCGGGTCCAAAACCACTCAGATTGCCGAGCATATGGGGGAGCGTGGACTCATTCTCGCCAACGAAGTCGTGAACTCTAGAGTCAACATGCTGGTGACCAACGTCCAGAGGCACGGCTCAAGGACTGTGGCGGTGGTTCACCACGACGGTCGTCACATCCCACGCGTTCCCGAGTCTGGATTCGACAGGATTCTAGTCGATGCGCCCTGCACCGGCTCGGGTACGACTAGGAAGAATCCAGATGTCTGGGGCAAGTGGCTGCCTTCTGGAGGACGGTCGTTGCATGACTTGCAACTCGCCCTCCTGACCAAGGCCTCAGCACTGGTCAAGCCTGGAGGTCGAGTGGTCTACTCGACCTGTTCGCTCGACCCGGTCGAGGACGAGGCTGTCGTTGCTGAGGTTTTACGCTCTAGCGATGCGATGAGCCTGCTTCCTGTCTCACCACTCCTTGTAGGTGTCCCGGGAGAGGAAGGGCGCGCAGACTGGCCTAATCTGAACGACGACGGGGAACCTTCTGACGAGGATTTTCCCGAATCTATGCTACCTCCAAAAGAGTCTGAAATCTCCGAGCAGCTCGCTCGCTGCATGAGGGTCTGGAACGACAGTATAGATGGGGGTGGCTTCTTCCTCGCTGTGCTCGAGAAGTCCACGGATGCTCCTCAGCGCCCTACTCCTGAGGTCCAGTCGTTCCTCAACCCCGAGGATGTCAAGCCCGATCCTAGGAACTCCCCCCAACCACTCTCTGAATCCATGGCTTCCTCAATCGAATCGTCCTGGGGTGCGCTGCCGGACGACCTGTGGCTGCGCGGCAAACGCTTGCTGCTTTCGACGCCCGAGGCGAGGGTGGTCTGGGAGTCAGAACGCAGTCGCCGGGGCGGTAGGACGAGGATTCCCGGCAGCCGCTGGCGGCCGCTCAGAGTGATGCATCTCGGACTCAGTGCCGCCCAACTCCGCGGCGGCGAGGTAGAACGAGTGGTCGCGGGTGCGGCCCGGGTTCTGGGCCCCCACTTGCCCGGCGCATCATGCGAAGTCGACGGTGTGCTCATCGACAGTCTGCTCGAGGAAGGAAATGCCTTGATTGAGGAAGGGCACGGACTCGAAGGGGTGAGGGGTGGGTGGATTCTTATCGACTCGCAGAACGGTGACTGTGTTCCCATATGGGTCGGTGGGAGAATCAGCCTGATGCTTGGTAGAGCCGAGCGTTTGCTGCTCACTCTGCAGCGCGGCTTGACGATCAATCAGAATAATGATGAATAATTTGCTAATGATGAACGAACGAACATGGAGTGTGCCGGGGCACTGGGCATATGTTCAATAGCCGGTTCGAGAAATTCGCAACTCCCGGTGGACCTCATGTTGGATGACACGGACCGTCGCATACTCTCTGTGCTACAGCGTGACGCTAGGGCGTCGATGCGCAGGATATCCAAAGAGGCTGGAGTCTCGTTGGGAACGGTGAGTAACCGAGTGCGCCGTTTGGAAGAGTCGGGTGTCATCCGAGGTTACACAGTCATGCTGGACCCTGAGAAGGCCGGATGGGAGTTGACCGTTGTCATCGGTCTGCGCATACAGAAGGGTCGCCTGATTGAGATTCAGGAGAAGATAGCGAAGGATTCCAGGGTGTACGGTGTCTACGACGTGACTGGAGACTTTGACTCCATGGTGATAGCCCGAGCACGGGATCGCAGCGACCTCGACGACCTCTCGAAGAACGTGATGTCGGTCGACGGTGTGGAGCGTTCGGTCACTCACCTCGTTCTGAACACGGTCAAAGAGAGCTCAACGGTGCTACCCGAATAGCTTTCAATCCGTTTC
The DNA here is from genome assembly GCA_004195715.1 of Methanobacteriota archaeon. GTDB lineage: Archaea > Thermoplasmatota > Poseidoniia > Poseidoniales > Thalassarchaeaceae > Thalassarchaeum. Next base: position 10,089 of record PSPX01000021.1, read on the forward strand.
ACGGAGAATCTCGTCAATCATCGGCGTGAGCGTACTTGAATGAGGAGTTAGGGACTCGACGGTCCTGCCTTCAGGCTTCATCACCTTGAGCAGGACCCTTCTGAGCGCTTCGTCAACAGGGATATCGAGCGCCATCAGCCTGTCCCTGAACCCGGTCTGAAGCCTTCCACCAGTCCTGTCCCAGTCCATCAGAAGAATCAGGGGCGGACCTCCGTCGACGATGTTTCGAGTCCCGTAGGTATCATGCAGATAGGCGACCATCCGAGAGCGATCCCATCCCCTGTTCACTTTCTCTATCACACCGGAGAATCCGAGTGCCCTGAGGGCCTTCTCGTCCTTGATTCCCTCGACCAGCACCGGACAGTTCGGAGAACCTAGTAAAGAGCGGTTCCTGAGTATGCTCTGTGCTATCGCCGCAGCAGCGGCTCGGAAGCGAATCTCGCGGTCCGGCGGACCCTCCTTGCGAGCCCTCTGGCCAACCCAATCTGGAAGTCCCTCTCGCTCTGACACTATCAGTCCTCCAGAAGAGCGTTGATTCGACTTGGACCGATTCTCTCTATTCTCACACTCTTGCGGCGGCTTGAATGGCCACTCACTATGCTCAGCTCAGACGCCCTAGCACCCGTCCATTCGGCCAGCGCCTGCAATACCTCTCGATTGGCCTCACCACCGCGTGGTCTAGCGGTTACGGAGATCTTGAGTCGCTCTCTCCAGGGCTCGATGCCGATTATCTCAGTCTTATTCGCCGAAGCCTGAACGTAGATGTCTAAGATGGAGGCCCCATCTGCTTCTCTTAGCCAATCCGGGGGCATCTCAAAGCGCCTATGGAGAGCCTTGCCTTGAAGTCGTTTCGAGACTCTCCATAGCAAGCCTTACTGATGGCCATTCCGCGATACTTATGAGGGTGTTTCGTGCGCATGTGAGTGAGAGATAGCGATGGCTGGAGTGACCCCGCTATACGATGCCATCTGGAACGACTACATCCTGTGGTCGCTATTCGTCGGAGCCATCGCTTTCGGATGGCTCTACCACCATTCGTACTTCTACCGCTCAGAAGATGGTGAGAGTCCCAATATCGACAATCTAGAAGTGGGGGTATTCCCCAAGGATTACGACAACCTGAGACTGGAGGTCGCCTGGACCATCCTGCCATTCATTCTCATCGTTTGGCTAACCTACATTTCGTGGGCTCCTCTCGATGCAGTTTGGAGTGAGACCGGCCCTGATGGATACCATGGCAGCGAGTGCCAAGAAGGGGAGTCGTCGGAGAGCTACATCGACGCTGACGGTTATGTGCGCTCCTCGTGCTATCACGATCTCGGCATTACTGGACAGCAATGGTTCTGGGAATTCGACTGTTACGAACTGTCAGAAGACATCTGCTCCACTGGCTACGCTACTGTCGAGGGCGAGCTGAAGCCGCAGTTGACGCTAAAGACGGGTGAGACCTATCTGGCTACGATGACTTCCATCGATGTCACTCACGCCGTGAAGAACCCGGGATTCGGGATAATGGAGGATGTGCAACCCGGCCAAATTACCTACCTCTGGATGCCGGCTGTCGAGGACACCTCATTCCTGATGCTGTGTGCTGAGTACTGTGGGGACAACCACGCCTACATGACGGCACAAATTATCGTGGAGTGATTCGAAATGGAGAGGAGTACCGTCTCGCGAAGACTTGTCCTGATTTCTCTGCTGGCCATGGCCATGATTGTCGTGCCCGCCGTCACATCCCTGCCCTCCGGAATCTCTGGTGTCAAGGACACAGGGTGCAACTGCCACGGAACCGAGGCCAGTCCTTCTGTAACCGCATCAATCTCAGGGCTTCCCGAAACCTACAACGCCTCGGAGACCTATGCTGTGACAGTCTCGTTCACTGGTGGGCCAAGTACGGATGGGAATGCGAATCTAGGTGGATTCAACCTGTGGGCCAGCGATGGCACGTTGGCTACCTTGGATTCATCAGCGCAGCTCTGGAGTCCTAATGAAGCGAGCCACACAACCGAAGGCAACGATCAGCGCTCATGGAACCTTGAGTGGATTGCACCCGACAGTGGGGTCGATGTCGAGTTCATCCTCCACACGAACTCAGTGAATGGGAACGAGGGTGACAGCGGTTCCAGCGGCGACGAGTGGGATCGTGCGCAGACGACGGTCCTAGGCTTCGGCCCAAACGTCCTCCCTGATGCAGACCCGTTCAAGGTACTCGCCACTCTGATTATCATCTCCACGGTGCTTCTGAGCATCATCGTACTATACGTCTTCTACCGTAACAATCCTGATGGTTTCGAGTGGGCCAGATTCGCCCCTTGGATCACAGAGTGGCTCACCAGCACCGACCACAAGAAGATCGGGACGCTGTACTTCGTGCAGGGGCTGTTCTTCCTAGGTGTGGGCGGAATAATGGCGCTGATGATCAGGGTTCAACTGTCGTCCCCTGGCAACGACTTCATCACACAGGAATACTACAACCAGTTCTTCACTTTGCACGGCACAACCATGATCTTCCTCGCTGCGATGCCTCTGATTGCTGGTTTCGCCAACTGGATAGTGCCTCTACAGATAGGAGCGCCAGACCTCGCCTTCCCACGCCTGAACGCGCTCTCCTTCTGGCTACAGCCAGTGGCGGCTCTACTGATATTCACAGGAGTGTTCAGTGGGGCGGGAGCGGACACTGGGTGGACCGGTTACGCGCCCTACGTCGTCTCTGAGAACACGCACGCTGGGGTGAGCATGTGGGCCGCCGGTCAGATTATGTTGGTTGCATCTTCAACTCTGACTGGGATTAACTTCCTGACCACGATAGCGGTAATGCGCTCCCCTGGCATGGGCTGGTTCCAGATGCCGCTGTTCACCTGGTCGATACTGGTCGCCAACCTGATGCTCTTCCTGTCCATCCCAGCCTTCGGCGTCGGTCTGATTCAAGTCTACCTAGATCGTACCATAGGGACCGGTTTCTACGATGTTGCAGCCGGCGGTGACCCTTTGCTGTGGAGTCACCTGTTCTGGTACTTCGGGCATCCTGAGGTGTATGTCGTCATCGTCCCGGCCTTCGGTGTAATCTCTGAAGTGATAGCGACCAGCGCGAGGCGTTCCATCTTCGGCTACAAATCAATGGTCTACGCTATGGCAGGAATCGGTCTCGTGTCTTTCATCGTCTACGGCCATCACATGTTCACTTCAGGTATGTCCCCCACCCTGAGATTCGTCACCATGCTGACTACGATGCTGGTGGCCGTGCCCACAGGAATCAAAATCTTCAACTGGCTCAAGACGATGCATGGCGGCTCGTTGGTCTACCGCACTCACACACTGTGGACACTGGGCTTCCTAGTGACCTTCACCCTGGGCGGGATTTCAGGGATGTTCTTCCCGTCTATGGCAATGGATGTTCACTTACACGAGACCTACTTTGTGGTCGCTCACTTCCACTATGTGCTGGTCGGCGGGACCGTCTTCGGTTTCTTCGCCGCAATCTACTACTGGTACCCGAAGATGACCGGTAGGATGCTGGACGAGAGGCTTGGAGTACTACACTTCCTGACGGCCTTCATCTCATACAACGCCCTGTTCTGGCCAATGCACAGGCTCGGGGTTGTGGGAATGATCAGGAGAACTCACACTTACTACATCACTACAGACGATATTCAGGCCCTGCCGGAATGGGCGGCAGACTGGAATATGCTAATCTCGATGTCCGCCTTCCTGTTCTTCGCCAGCAATTTGCTGCTCGTGGTAAACATGATCAAATCTCTCGTCAGAGGGGAGAAGGCCCCTGCCGACCCATGGGGGGGCTGGTCCTTCGAATGGATGACCAGTTCGCCGCCGCCAACTCCTAGTTTCGACCCTCACAACCTGCCTATGTTGAAGGATGCCAATGAGCACGTCGCCAATGAGCCAGGTAGATTGGGGCAGATGTTCCGTAGGCTGATGGTGTCTGATGATGCGCCAGAGGAGGGATCGCATTGAGTGACGACTACGGTCATGACGACCACCCGAGCCCGTGGGGCCCGCACGATTGGGGACATGGTGCCCCTCACAACTCGTTCGCTCCGCTCATCCTATCGATAGGTGTGGGTCTTTTCCTGCTAATGGTCGGAGGCCTGTTCACGTTTGGAGAATTTGACGGCAGATACCTTCCAATGGTGTTCGTAGCCCTCGCGGTTATCGCTGCCGCGATCGTAGTTTGGTGGCGTCAAGACATGTCTTTCGACGGTTCGTACGAGCCCCGTGCCCGTGGAGTCCCGTTCAAGAACATCCAGATCCGCAAGGTCGGAGTGTGGGTCTTCCTGATGTCTGAGATGATGATTTTTAGTTCGCTGTTCTCGACCTACATGCGGTACCGACAGGGCATACCGCGCTGCGACACCATATTCGAGTCCGGAGACTGGGTCGAGGGAGTCGCAGTGAATTGCTTCGAGCCGGCAAGTCAGCTCATCGCGTCAAGCTGGTGGCACATCGCACCTGGAGCCATCAACACGTTTGCTCTGATTATCTCGTCATTCACCATAGTGCAGGCTCTACGCTGGGCCCACAAACCCGTTGGCAGTGTCGACGAGGATGTTCGCAGGAAGAGGATCTATCGCTACCTCGGAGCAACTTGGTGCCTAGCTACTCTGTTCCTGACGCTGAAGATGATTGAGTGGTTCATCGGTTTCCATGTGCCTGAGATTGGCTTCCTCGGTATCCACGAGCACGAGATACATTCGTTGTACAGCGAGGGCTATCTAATCAACAACGACCACTATCAGGCCCATCACTACATCGACGAGGCGACCGGGGCACACATGGTGGCCAACATACAGGTCAGCGCGTCGCTGTTCTATGTCACCACTGGGACCCACGGGTTGCACGTGTTCGGCGGCATCATCGGACTGTCCTACCTTACCTACAAGGCTTGGACTGGCGCGTACAACCCACAGAGTGCCGTATCCATTGAGTACTTCGGCCTGTACTGGCACTTCGTAGACCTAGTTTGGGTCCTAGTTTTCCCGTTCTTCTATCTGTACTGAGGTAATCATATGTCAAAAACAATCATGGGTAAAGATGCGTACTGGATGAACTTCTTCGGACTCATGCTGCTCACCTTGATTGAAGTTGCAGCAGTAGGAACGGATCTGGGACCAACGGCAGAGGGTTTCGATATGACAGAGAGACAGTTAACCCTGTGGATACTCACCATAATCGCAATCCCGAAGTTCATGATGATAGCAGCCATCTTCATGCACCTGTGGGGTGAGAATGACTCCGGTATACTGACTCTGACTGCCCTGTTCCCAGCCTTCTTCATCATCATCATGGTGTTGTTCATCGGACTCACTCACCCTGAGGCCGCCACTGGTCTGCCCGCCTGGTGCAGACCCGGAACCTACGGACTTTGAGTCCGAAAGGATTCATGGACACCGACGGCTTCGCAATCCTGCTGCAGACGTCGCTTAGCCTGGTAGAGCGCCGGATTTGAAATCCGGTGTCCTTGTGACTCGGGAGTTCAAATCTCTCCGTCTGCGCCACTTTACTCGTTGGGAATCGAGGCTGCGCCTCGCACCGTAAGCTGGTCATTGTGGTACTGCATAGTAGCAGGGGTGGTGATGACTGCTTCTCCATCCACGTTGATAATTAGGGGCGCGCCATCAGAGGCAACGAGCTCGAATCTCTTGGCAGCCTCCATAGTAACCCCCCACTTGCCGATGTGCTCGCCTTTCTCCAAGGGCCCCATCAACCCCAGCATCTGTGGCTTTGACAGACCCCATGCCATCACCAAGGAACAATGCCCCTGAGTAGGTCTAGCACCGGGGGCGACCCTGTAGCCTCCACCGAAGGTCTGGCATTGACTGAGGCAGAACAAGCCTGAGAGGTCGACACCGTCCCCTTCTCCGCTGTCAATGGAAATCCTGCCTCGCTGCTTCTTCCAGAAAATGATTGCCTTAATCGCGAGAAGGGTATACTTGGTCTGCCCCCGAATCCGCTTGAATTGGCCTTCGTCCTTCATGCGGTTGACAATCGAGGTCACTCCGCCGTCGCACTCTAGGAAGCTCCAGCGAACGAGGTTTCCAGGAGTCTCGGGATTACCGTTGCAAGAACGAGGAATCGGGGCTGCCTTAGAGGGGTGGTCAGGTACAGGAGGACCCTCAACTCTGACTGAGCCGACTATGCGGTCAGTTCCATTGACCAGAATGTCAACCGCTCCCTGCATATCTGGGAACTTGTTTCCCTTGGGAGTTGGGATGCCGTGGGCTCGGGCGTAATCGTTGCCGCTCCCGATTGGCAGTATTCCGAGCACCTTGTCAGAGCCCCTCAAACCTGATGCGACCTCGTGGACAGTACCGTCGCCACCAACAGCCACGACGAGGTCGTGGTCGCCTTCGCACAGGCCCTCGGCGATATCCATCGCGTGGCCCGGGGCCTGGGTGCGATGGAGGTCAATATCGAAGCCTGCCAGCCTCAGTGCGGGCTCAAACTGGTCCCATTGCTTGACCGAAAGGCCATCGCGAGCGTTTGGATTGAGGATACAGGCTACACGCGGCACGATACTCACAGGACGGGGGTTCAACTTGAATTCTCTCAATACAAGAAATGATGAGTAGAGGGCAGTTCCCGAGTCCGGGACCGATGGACAGAGAGGAGGATTTCATGCGTCGCGCCCTCGAGTTGGCGGAGCGTGGTAGGGGGCGCGTGATGCCCAACCCACTGGTAGGGTGCGTGCTGGTCCGCGACGGGAGTGTAATCGCTGAGGGATGGCATGACCACATCGGCGGGCTACACGCAGAGCAAATGGCAATCGCAGACGCCGAGGTGCGAGGCATTTCCACCACAGGTGCTACCGCCTATATCACTCTGGAGCCGTGCAACCACTTCGGCAGGACCCCTCCCTGCACTGAGGCGCTTCTGTGGGCCGGAATTACCCACGTGGTAATCGGAGCCGCCGATCCCAATCCGACCGTTCGCGGCGGAGGGGCCGCCGCACTGCGAACAGAGGGGATCAAAGTCGAAGAGGGGTTGCTGCAAGACGAATGCGAGGAGCAGATGCTCGAGTTCATACACTGGTGCAAAAGCAAGCGGCCACATGTGCTACTCAAAGCCGCAGTCGACTCACACGGCAGGATAGATGGTGATTCAGATCTCCCTGCCGAGCGCTTCTCATCAGAATCCTCGCTCGAACTGGTTCACGGATTGCGAGCCGGCTCTATGGCCGTACTAGTCGGTATCAACACGGTGATTCGGGACGATCCATCTCTCACTGTACGGGGACCAGACATCGGACCGCGTGAGCAGCCCCTGAGAGTTGTTATCGATCCAAACTGTAGAATTCCCAGCGACTGCGCTCTGCTTCGCGATGGCTCAGCACCCACTCTTGTGATTCACTGCACGGAACCGAGCGACCTAGATGATGCCCCTCATGTGGAAAGGGTGGTCCTAACGGATGATGATGGGGATATCTCGGTGATGAGGATCCTCGACATGCTTGGGGACCGTGGTGTACAATCGCTGATGGTCGAAGGAGGGGCTGACACATGGAGGCGTTTCCTAGCAGACGAAGCAGTGAACTCCGCGCACCTGTGCCGCTCTCCGTTCACGTTGTCAGGAGATGATGGAGTTATATTCAGCGAGAGCGAGTTGTCAGCAGCTGGACTTAGGCGCGTATCGGTTGTCGATGTAGATGGCGATGAAATCAGCCGCTGGGAAAGATAGTGGCGGACCGTGCAGGATTCGAACCCACGTCCCCGGCTCCGAAAGCCGGAAGGATATCCAGACTACCCTAACGGTCCGGGTCACTAACGAAAGCCCACACGTCTTCAACCCGCCGGATGACAGACGACGACCATTCTCGCTAGGCTACGGTGGACCTTGACTGGTGTGAACAACACCGGTTCCCACCCGCGCCCTCTGATCATTACCTCGAGTTCACTCCACGGTATACCCATGACATCGATGTCCTGCTCGGGGAACGAATTCAGTGCTTCAGGGCTTGTAGGGAGCATTGTGCAGACAGCGCCCTGGGAATCCATCTCTTGGGCGGCCGTAAGTGCGTTCAATAGCACCTCGAGACCATCTCCAGACTTCCAAGAGTTGCGTCCGTAGGGGGGGTCGAATACGAAGACGCATCCACTCCTGCTGCCCCACAGTGAGGCGATGTCAGCCGCCTCGCAGGTTTCGGCTCTAGCGCTAACTCCTGCCCATTCGAGGTTTTGCAGTGTACCTTCGACCATCCGGGGGTCGAGATCACTGGCTAGGGCCTCCATGCCCTGCAACGCGGCCTCGATAGCGATGCCTCCTGTCCCGCAGAACGGGTCCACGACGGTTGTCGGTTCGATGCTTTGGCGGTGAGCGAGCGATATCAGCAGCCTAGCTTGCCTCGGATCAAGCGATACTGGTTGGAAGAATGGTCTCTCACTGGGAGCTCTGCCGGCATAACTCTCTCGCTTCCAACGAACTTCTCTGAGCCCCCAGATGGCGATTGGACTGTTCGAGCCGACCGTGTCCCGATGTATTGGTCCGTCCTCCGGTCCGGCGAAGACCACTGAGATCTCGTGCTCTGGGGATTCAAGGTCGACGGGATTGGCATCGCTCATTACCAGAGCGCCGGCCTCACTCTCGATTGCGTCACGCGAGAATCCCCTGACTCCAGTTCCCAGATTACGTGCGCGGACCGCAAAACTGCCCGGAGGCAAGGTGGTTCGCGCCCACACGGCGATTTTTTGCGCCAAATCCGTTACTGAGCCATCGCCCTGTACCCAGTAGCGTCCGGCACTGCAAAGCACGTCATCGAGTAGTGCGGCACGAGATAGTTTGGCCAACGACGAATCCATGAGAGGGATGTAGGCCACCCGTGGATGAATGACCTCGAGGGGGCCTGTCAACGCCTTGATCTCGGCTCTGAACAAGTGCGGATGCCATCCGCTGCCGATCAAAGTCAGTCCTTGCATACGTACTCCTCCGTGGTGTCGGTGGTGGACTTCAACCCTAAATGCCTCGACCGTTACCGTGGACCACCACAGCGAGGGGGAAAGCGAAAATGGGCTGCAACTTACGTGATTTGGCAGTCATCGAGCCGCTTGAAATGAGCGATCTGTCTGGTCAGCGAGTTGCTGTGGACGTTTTCCTCAACGCCTACCAGTTCATCACCAGTCTTACCGGTCCTGACGGCAAACCACTATCGTACAACGGCAAGCCGGTGGCCCATCTCATGGGGTTTCTCGACCGTACAACCATCATGCTCTCCGAGGGTATTGATCCAGTGTTTGTGTTCGATGGCCGACCACACGAACTCAAGCGAGAGACTCTGAAGGGGCGCAAGGAGCGTAAGCAGAAGGCTTTCTCTCGTTGGGAGGCGGCTGTCGAGGCCGGCGATATGACCGCGGCAAAGAAGCTCGGGCCACAGACCGCGACGTACACCCCTGAAATGGTCGCTGAGACCAAGCGATTGTTTGAGTTACTGGGAGTTACTTGGATAGAAGCGCCGATGGAGGCTGAAGGAGCGGCTGCGGTTCGCTGCGCGAGAGGCGAAGTCGGTGCGGTGTCCAGCCAGGACTGGGACACCTTGCTGTACGGAGCGCCAGTGATGGTACGCAACCTCACCTCGCACGGCACGAGGAGATTTGGGCGCATACTGCGAGCTGAAAAAATCGTGCTGGCCGACACCTTAGCCAAACACGATATCACCCACGAACAGTTGGTTGACCTTGGCATCATGATTGGTACCGACTTCCATCCCGGAATCAGGGGGATTGGGCCCAAGACCGGTCTCAAACTGATTCGCGAGCACGGCACCCTAGAGGCGGTCGCCGAGGCTAAGGAGTTCGAGTTGCCTGAGAGGCTTGAGGAGATACGCTCGCTATTCCTTGAGCATCCCACCACGCCCGACGCGTTGCCCCGCTCGACCCACGCTGTCGAGGAAGACCTGTGGGCCTTCCTTCAGGACGAGCGCGGCTTCTCTGAGCGCCGTGTGCAGCGCGCGCTTGACCGACTGACCAGTGTGGCACGGCTACGCTCGTCGAGCCAGCCGACGTTGTTTGATTTCTGATTGGGGCGGCTCGCCCGGGGACTGAATCGCCCCCGGGGAGCCTGTCTCCGCGTTGTCATCTCGACGGGCGGGCTAGCAGAACGAAGATTTGGCGATCACAGGATGCCGTTGTCTTCTTCGTCGTCTGGGATGCCGTCGCCATCGTCGTCATCGTCTAGATAATCGGGGATGCCGTCGTTGTCGTGGTCAAATTGACCAGTCATATCCCAGCCGTCGTTCTGCTCGAACCAGTCGGAGAGTCCGTCGTTGTCATCGTCGGTGTCAGTGCGGTCGGATAGACCATCGTTGTCGTGGTCGTACCGCCAGACTCCTACAATGCCGTCGATCTCGTCGACGTCGAGGATGTCATCGTTGTCATCGTCAGGGTCGACACCGTCGTTCAGTCCGTCGTTGTCGTGATCGCGCGAGTAGTCCTCGCCGTTCGGTCCAACGTCGTTCCAGTTGTCAATGCCGTCGTTGTCGATGTCGAAGTCCACGTTGTCGGGGACGCCGTCGTTGTCGTGGTCGTAGATGTCGGTGTTCGGATTGCCGTCATTGACTTCCTCGCGGTCGTCTATGCCGTCTCCGTCGTCATCATCGTCCTCTGCATCGTCGATGCCGTCGTTGTCGTGGTCCTCCGGGAAGGCGTCCTGGTTGTCTGGGATGCCGTCGTTGTCATCATCGAAGTCGAGATCATCTGGGATCCCGTCGCCGTCGTTGTCGTTCTCGCCGTTCTGGTCCTGGTTGTCGAGCTGTTGACTTTGCTGCTGGTCTGATTGACTGCCCTGTTGACCCTGGTTATTGTCCTGGGTTTGGCCCTGCTGCTGCTGGTTCTGACCGTTCTGGTTGTCACCATTCTGGTCTTGGCTCTCTTGGTCGCCTTGCTGGCCACTTTGTTCGCCACCCTGCTGCTGCTGTCCCTGACCGTTGTCCTGTTGCTGGCCCTGCTCACCTTGCTGGCCTTCCTGGCCTTGCTGGCCATCCTGACCGGATTGTGAGCCTTGGTCCTGACCCTGGCCTTGCTGGCCGTTCTGGCCCTGACCTTGGCCTTGTCCTTGGCCCTGACCTTGTCCTTGGCCCTGACCTTGGCCCTGTCCTTCGCCTGGCTGAGGTTGCTGCTCGGATTGGCCGCCACCATCGGTGCCGCCGTCTCCAGAGCCTTCCTCGTTGCCCTCGAAGTCGGGGTCATAGGCATCAGGTATGCCGTCGCCGTCGGAGTCCGAAGAGGATCCATCGTTAGGATCGTTCGGGAACGGGTCCTGGCCGTCGTTCGTCCCATCGCCGTCGGTGTCTGCCGAGTTCGGGTTGGTACCCGCGGCATACTCCTGAGCGTTGGTCAGACCGTCGCCATCCGGGTCCGCGTTCGCATCACCGGCCGAGTTGGGGTTGAGGCCATAGGCCACTTCCCAACCGTCCGGGAGACCGTCGTTGTCGGTGTCTGGGTTGTTCATATCAGTTCCTGCATTCTGCTCCTCTGCGTTGGTCAGACCATCGCCATCCCAGTCGGCACCGCCGTCATCAGGGTTTAGAGGGTCGGAACCATCGGCGCTGACGCCGGTGGATCCTGCCATCATCACTAGAAGCAGAGCAATCAACATGCTCGTGTTCTTTGTTTTCTGCATTTTCATTTCACTTCCAAATTCAGTTCAGAGAACCCGCTGTTCTCTCTTTCCGG
>PSPX01000022.1 GCA_004195715.1 Methanobacteriota archaeon
GGCCAAGCAGGATAGCGATGAGGTAGAGGATACCTACGCCTGGGCCAAGGAGGCTGGAATCAGAGAGGAACCTGAGAAGGAAACACCGCGCCCTGCGTCGCGCCTACAGAAGCACGACGACCACCCCGGGTGGCTGTGGGACTCAGATAATGAGGAATGGGTCCCCGACCCCGACCACTCTGACGCATGAATCAGTCCCGATCGCCACTCGATAACATTCTTGAGTGGACTATTGCGCTTAGCGAATATGACCACCATGGCAGTGCTCCGTCCTGGAGTTCAGGAACGCATTTTGCTGCATCTGAGAGACTATATCGACCACGCTGACAAAGTCGAAGTTCCATTCGCCCTCTCGCAGATGGGCATTGCAAACGCTGTCGCTATCGCCCGCTCCAACGTACCGCGAGCGATTGCAGGGATGAGGGAGCAGGGGCACCTGATTGAGAGGCAGGCCCATGTCACTGGGGTATCGCGCAAGAGGAAGGCCTACTTCTTGACCGAGGAGGGTGCCAACATTGCTAACGACATCTGGGCTAAGGTCAGCACTCAACCGGTCCGTCTCGTTCACCCCGACGGGCGCTCAGAGACTCTCGAGCTTGCTCAGGCGCTGGAGGCTACTGAACTCCCTCTGAGGCATGTCGATTTCCTCAGGTACCTCGACGATACCGGGACCGTGGACCTCTCAATCCTGTCAGCCGAACTGATAGAGAGGGACCTGTCAAAGCACATCGAGAAGCAGCTCGTGACTTCACTCAACGACCTGCCGAGAATACGTCGCTTCTTCGGTCGAGAGGCAGAGATCGACAGCATGGTCGCTCTGCTGGAGGGCCACTCCAGTTCCATTCTGATTCCCGGAATAGCCGGCATAGGGAAGACCGCTCTGGCAGGGAAGTTGCTGGAGCGCTTCACTCATCAGAGGAACTTGCTGTATCACAGATGTCAGGACTGGGAGGGTTCACGAGCCTTCTTCGAGGCGACTTCTGAGTGGTTGTCGGCACTTGGTCACAACGACCTGTCAGACTACCTCGCAGTCACCCCGGTACCTCAGGCTTCAATGACGGTGAACCTGATTGTCGAAGGATTGCGGGACTCCCCTGCCCTAATCGTCATCGATGACCTGCACAAGGTTGGCGATGAGACCCTAATTTCGGCTTTGAGGGCTCTAACTCTCAGGATACCTGAACTCGACAATGCTGGTTTAGTGATGTTCTCACGCTCCTTCAGGATGGTGGTGCCTGAGGCAGACTCCTCAGGTAGGATTGTCACTTTAGTAATGCCTCTTGAAGGACTTGATCAGGAGTCCAGTCGGCAGATTCTAACTGCTATGCCTAACCTAGAGATGACCCAGTTTCTGCACATCTACACTCTGTCTAGAGGGCACCCTTTAGTCCTCGAGCTAATCAACAGGGGAAGCGTCGGAGATACCTTCCACGCTACTCTGGAGGCTTTCGTTGAACAGGAGATATTCAGTCGACTGTCTGGCCCGGAGAAGCGCCTCCTAGGTGCTATAGCTGTGTTCCGCGAGCCGATGCCACTAGAGGCTATCAGTGACATCGACGCAGAGACTGATTTGCTCGATGGATTAGTAGAGAAGGGACTCGCTCGTCAGGCTGACAGTGATAACTACGACGTTCACGACCTAGTTCGCGAGTTTCTGACTCGGTCTATGGATGAGTCGCTGCGCCAGGAGTTGCACTCCAATGCGAAGTTGTGGTACCGGACCCGTCACGGAGTAGCAGCAGAGCGGATAGAGTTCATCCATCACCTAAACGAGTCGGGTGACACCGAAGGGCTCGCCGAGGTACTCTCCTCAGAGGGCCACAATCTAGTCAGAGCGGGACATACCGAACTGTTAGGCATTCTCAGGCCGCTCGAGGGTCAGAGCTTCGACCCCCAGAGCTGGTGCATCATCAGGGAGTTGCGTGGAGACATCCTGTCAATCCAAGGTCGCTGGGACGAGGCCGAGGCCGAGTACAAGGCGGCTATACCGCTAGCCCGCAAGCACAAAATGCCACACGAACTCGCCAGACTGCTATCTGCTAGGGCGGATATCGCGGTCAAGCGCGGCGCCATGGACGACGCCCTTGAAATGCACCGGAAGTCACTAGAGATTCAAATCTCCCTAAGGGACGCCGTGGGTGCGGCCCGCTCATACAACAACATGGGATACATATACAGACGCAGGAAGGACAACCGTCGCGCCTTAGAGGTCTATGGCAACGTCGAAGAACTACTCAAACAAGAGGGCAACCCGGAGTTGTGCGACGCTAGAATCCGTCTGGCTTCAGCCTTCCTTGAGATGGGCGAGATGGAACGAGCTAGGGATCACGCCATGACTGCCTTCGAAGAGACCGAGGGCCAGATGGATATTGTCCACGCCCGAGCGAGAGCAGTAATAGGGAGGTATTATGCCAAAGCCAAGGAGAACGAACTCGCCATGCAGTATTACTCCGGAGCTCTAGACATACTGTCCGACCAGACCGATCCTCACAGCGCCGTCGAGGTCGCGATGTTGCTCGGACAGGTTCTGAGTGACGCCGGACGCAAGGAAGAGGCGGCCGAGCACTACATCGACGCCATGGTGTTGGCTGAAGCCAACGATTTCAGGATGCTGCAGGGAGAGTTGCTGGCACGTCTGGGAGAGGTCGAGAGCGACCGCTCGCAGAAGATGGATTACCTACAACGTTCGCTGACCGTGTTCAGGGATCTTGGCGCAGTGGACAGGATGCGAGAGGTTCAGGCATCGGTGCATCTAGCAGTGATGGGCAACTAAGTCAGACTGCTGATCTTCTCCGACTCAGTCTGACCGAGCCAGTTGCTGAACTCCGGGCCTTGCTGCTTGGAGATTGAGAGACTGCCTGAATAGTGCTCGCCGATGTGCATCAACACCTCGCTCTCAGCGATATGCGGGGCATTGTTCTTCTCAGATAGATGGCATAGCACGATACTGTCCAGACCCTCACTGAGCACCTCCGCGAGGACTTCCCCAGTCTGCGTGTTAGAAAGGTGCCCCCCTCTACCTGAAATTCGCCTCTTGAGGGGCTCGGGATACGGGCCTCTCATCAGACGTTTGTGGTCATAGTTCGCCTCGATGGAGATGTGACTGCATCCCGAGAGATGCTTCTTCAACTCGACTGTGGGTTCTCCGAGGTCGGTGACGATTGCGGCCCTGCGGCCGTCGCCGTTGGTTGCGATGACTGCGACATTGTCGGCATCATCGTGAGGAACTGGTATCGAAAGTAGGCTGAGGTCTTCGGAGATACCTATTCTGTCTAGATGGCCGAAGGTCCGGCACTCCGATATCGGCTGCCACCCCATCTTGGTAGCAGTACCTAGAGTAGCGTGTAGCGCGGCCTCCCATTTCTCCGAAGCTCGCTTGGCAGAATTTGAGTGGTCGGAGTGATGATGGGTCACCAGAATCGCGTCTATCGACTGTGGCTCGACACCAGCAAGTAACAGTCTGTTCTCCATCTGTCGCAGTGAGAATCCACAATCCACTAGAACTCGGGTCTCACCTGAACTGAGCAGCGTCGAATTGCCCCTGCTGCCAGAACCGAGGTGAGTTATCTCCATGCCCATCGCAATCGAAGTTATTCGGCTCAACCCCCCCCTTGAAGGAATCCATCCCACTCTGGTCATTAGGCCGGTTTCTTCCTACCGACGGCTACGCCGTCGTCAACGAAGCACCTCGACGTGTCCGAACGACGCTCCATCATCATCATAAGTCAACGAACGGCGCTAAAAATCCCATACAGAGGTCATACCATGCGCCGCAAGCAGACAGCGCTACTGATTACACTACTTCTTCTCAGTAGTCTCGCCTTCGTCTCACAGACTCGTCCCCAGTCATCGGTCTCTTCGACTGACCCCATCACGGCCGACAGAGGAGGCCCTCCAGTCACTGACGAGGACGGTGACCGAATTCCCGATTTGCACGAGTCAATATTTGGGGACGTCAGATTGATTGAAAGCAGCACAGGAATAGTCTCGGTCAACGGCCTCAATCCTATGAATGCCACCGACAACATGTCCGATCACGACAATGACGGGGCTAGCGCTCTACTCGAATTTTGCTGGCCCTATACTCTGGACACCTGCTTCGATAGACTGTCGCTGACAGGTAAGCCCCCTCACCTCACAGAATCTGGATTGAGAGAGTATCTCGACCCAAGGGTTGCTGATACGGACGGTGACGGGCTTCCTGACGGGTACGAGATCTATATGTGCACCGAAGGCGGACTTGGCTATCAGAACGCCACTAACGCCTGGCAGTGCCTCTGGTTCGATCCACTTGACCCCTCAGATTCAATCGAGGATATCGACAAGTGCGATGACTATAGTTTCGGCTGCGGCGACGGTTTCGACGTCGACAGGGATGGCTACATAGACATCGGTGAGCGCTATACTAACTCCGAAGAGTACCTGTATGGTACTCCAGATGACTGGCTTACCGAGCGGGACGGCCTGTGGTGTGCGGGCAAAATTCCGGGTTTGACCGACGACTCCTGCCAGACTGAGATTGCTAGAGCCACTGGTGACAACGGCTGGCTCGGCAGTGATCCAACTGAGTCCGACTCCGATTACTACACCTGGTCAGAGGTGATAGCGATAGGACTGGCAGTCCCTGGGGATGGCATCCCCGATGGATGGGAGGTTCACTACGGATTGGACCCACGCAACTCCAGCGATGCCATCGAAGACACTGATTCCGACGGGTGGGATCTCGACAGGGACGGTTTCATCATACCCGATATCTCAACCTCCACAGCACACTGGGGCGAGGCATTCAGCAATTACGAGGAGTACATGATACACCACGATGACGGGGTGTGGGTGACTCCTGGACTCAGAGGAATCTCGTCCTCCGAAAGCGACTCAGATGTAGTCTCCTTTGACCAGAGTACCAGTCCCGGATTGGTCGACGGGGCCGTACACACTGTGCTGGCCGATTCAGCGAGAGATAGACTGCTGGTAGGCTCGAAGTACGGCATTTCCGTAATCGACCCGTTCGAGGGCACCACGACTCTCTACGAGCTTCCCCCGGGGATGCTGATGCACACGATGATTAGGTGGTCTCCGGGGGACTCGGACTTCCTCCTCATAGGCTCCAACCTAGGGCTGCACTCGATTACCCTCGAAACCGGACTCCCTTTGATGGACTCAATGTCTGAGATGAGAATAGGGCCCGTTGAGGGCATCTACTCTTTGGATACGGGGAGTGGCAACCTCGACCTCATTCTGTTCGGCAACGACTCCGCTTGGACAGCCACTGTCAGCGAGCAGGGAGGCGTTGCCGACGCTACGGTGAGCGAACCGGTGTTCAACGAAGTGATGACAGAAATGCTGACTGCCTCCGAGACCGAAGTCCTCACCGCGCTACACGTCCCCATGTTCGGCAGGGGACCACTCCTGCTGATTGGCACCGATGCCGGACTGATTGCATGGAACACCACAGACGGCTCCACTTCGGTCGGCGACCCCTGGTGGGTCTTTGACCGCGAGAATGCCGAGGACTTCGTTCAGAGGGCCGACCTGCTTAACGTGTCCAAGTCCGCAGTGGTCAACGCACTGGTCACAGCCGGTCCACTCGATGCCCTAGGCAACGTTGAGGAGGTCACAGGAGTATGGGTGGGGACCTCTGGCGGACTGCATCTTCTCAATCTCCAACTTCTGGTGCAGATGCCCCGTACGGCCTTTGATTCAGACAGGATGTACAATATCGAAAGGTGGGCCGAAGGGGCCAATGACATCCGTTCTATTCTTCCTTTGGACGGAAAGATTGTGATTGGGTCTCGCGATGGTACATGGTGCCTTGAGGGTGGTCATTCCGGTGTATTGGGACTCTATCTCAATCAGACGAGGATTCCTGGAATGGCTACGTCACTAATCACTCTAGAGCACGGCACCAGTCTGTGGATCTTCGCCGGGATCTCTCCCGGACGATACATGAACATCATGCCAATCGACCCTACTTCCAAGGACTCCGACCTAGACGGTATGCCAGACGGCTGGGAATTCATCTACGGCCTCGATCCCACCGACCCGTACGACAGGTACCGTGACGCCGATGCTGATGGGGTACATTTCTCGACTTCCGACGGCTTTGAGTTCGATCGGGACTGGACCAACCTCGACGAGTACAGGTTCGTCTCAAACACTGAGGGTGGGTACAACGGCACCGACCCCCGTGATATGGACACCGACGGAGACGGGCTGACCGATGGCGAGGAGTATTGGGGCTGGTTCGCCGAGTCGACTAACTTCGACTGCCACTATCTCAACGAAGAGTATCTCTGCGACGAGGAGACTGGCGAACTGGCAGAGCAGGTTCACTTTGAGGGCTGGCTCGGTTCGGGGGCCGGAGGTGGCACTGATGGACCTACCGACCCTACCAATGCGGATACCGATGGCGATGGGATGCCCGACGGCTGGGAGATGGAACATCGGAGGTGGATTGGTGACGTCTACAACGGCGGCAACCTGTGGACCCTTGACCCGCGCGACCCAGCAGACAAGGATCAGGACGCCGACGGCGACGGCTTGAGTAATCTCTGCGAGTACATGTGGGGGAATCTGCTGGAGACCGTTCTTCGCGAGGGTCTGGCGACCCACGGAGAGACCTCTGAGGCAGCAGCCAACTGGACCGCTACCGATCCCAATGACATCGACTCTGATGGTGATACACTGCCTGACGGTTGGGAGGCTCGCTACGCCTGCTCTTGGAAGAAGGACAATGCCGGAATCAACCCACTGAACGGCTCTGACCTGTTGAACAACCCCGACGGAGACGGTTATGACATCAACCACGATGGGGTGCTGGACCTTGAGGAGAGCCTAGTCAACTGGCTAGAGTACCACCTTAAGTCGGAGATTCTGTATGGCGACCAGTCTGCTTCCGGTATGGAGTATCCAGAGAACTTCACCACTCTGCTGTGGAATGAGACTTGGTTGGATTTCGCTGATGATTCGTTTGGCGCCTTCACCAGCCCCGCTTACAGCAGTCTCATCAACGCCACCACTCCTCAGGACGTCGGCTCGTCCAACCCTCTTTCATCCGATTCGGACAGGGACGGCATGCCGGACGGATGGGAATTCTACTACGCTAGATGGAGTCTGTTCGACGAGCAATGGACACTCAATCCTGTTGATGAGAGGGACCGGACGGGCGACCCCGATGGAGACGGGATGAATAACTGGGAGGAGTACAACGTCATCGACAGCAATTTCAGTGAGACCGACGATCTGATTACAGTGCCTCAGTTCTACCTTCTAAGCGTTGGCGGCGAACTACTCGCTTCACCTTGGTTGTCGGCGGAGTCAGCCGCTTCGTTCGGAACCTTCCTCACGGAAGATCAGATTAACAAGAGTGGCAGGACTGCTGACCCGAATGACCCTGATACAGACGATGACGGGTTGCTCGACGGCATCGAGCTGATATTTACTAGGTGGAACTCGACCGACGAGGTTTGGACTCTGAATCCGCTGGTCGCCGGTGACGGCAACTACGACTCCGATCGCGACGGCATCACCGATCTCGTTGAGCTGAACCTCACATTCAACAATCCTGCCAACGGCGGACTCTCTCCTCCGGATGCACCGCGGATGTGGGAGGAGGCCGAGCAGTTGGATCCCGATGAGGCAGTCAACCGAGTCTACAGGATTCTATTCAACAAAGAGGGCAGGGCTGAACTGGCAATTGCCCAGTTCCAGTCGTGGCAAGACGGCTTTGCCGCCCAACCGGTGGTTTCGGCACTACTGGGTGCTTCCGACCCGAACGCGGAGGACACCGACCGAGACGGCATGAGCGATGGTTACGAGTACTGGTTCACTGAGTGGAACCTTGAGCAGAATACTTGGGAGATGAACCTCCTGACCGACAGTGACATTCACGTCGATTCCGATGGCGACTCGTTTGACTGCAACGGTGATGGGCACATCTCAGACTCAGAGTCCTTCGACAACCTCGCTGAGTACGATGCTAGGGTTTACGGCAAGCGCTCGGCTATCGACACCATCCCTAATGGTACGGGACTAATCTCATACGGTGCCGACGCCGTGACCGCACAGATTGAGGAGAATGGCCTAGCCTACGATGCCGCATTCGCCCAGCTCTATGTCATGTTCTCGACCAAGAGTCTGGTATCAGCTGAGCGCGCCGGACTGATTAATGGCGTCGACCCAGACACTTTCAACTACAGTATCGCCGGAGTCAGCGACCCTACTGACGATGACTCGGATCGAGACGGGATGCCCGACGGCTGGGAATTCTGCTATTCTATCTACGGCGAGTTCCTGCCGGTGAACTCGTACAGGTGGTCAATGAACCCAATCAACCCGTTGGACATCGACTACGATCCGGACGCCGATGGCTGGTATGACCGGTCGTGGGGTGATATCCCAGCCCCTCAGGGCACATGGGAGGATAGGCAGTTCACTCTCGCACCTGTCGAACAGCAGATTGGACAGGGCTTCCTCGGCCTGTACTTCAGCAATTTGATGGAGTACGAGAACGGCACCCACCCTCTCGATGCTGACTCCGATGACGACTCAATGGTGATGAAGCCGATAATGCAGAATGGAGTCGTCATAGACTACGTTCAGGACACCAACCAAGTACGGAACCAACCCTCTTGACAACGATACCGACGGCGATATGATGCCCGATTTCTACGAGTATTATCGTGGCTGGAACGAGGCCAATGACAACTGGTCTTCATACCTGAAGATATCAGTAGTCTGGCAGCAAATCACGGCAACCAACTGGAAGCCAGTCAACATCACCGGAACGAGCATCGCGAGGCCCGAACTCGCATGGACGTGGTTCACCCACGACGCCACCGATCCATCGGATGCGGGACAGGACGCAGACAACGACGGCAGCTGGGACTGCTCCAGCGGCAGCTGCCTCTATATCCCGTACAACAACTTCCAGGAATACTACGGACTAGTCAATGCCTCCCTAGCCTCGCCCTCTCTCGTCAGACAGGCCGGGCTGTACGACTGTTCTGGCAACATCGTGCAGGAGTGGTGGCAGCTGCGTGAGTCCCTTCTGGGGACCTGCTCTGGCAACGCCGCTCTCAGTTCGAACTACTTCCGCATGTACCGGATTAACAACGCCGACCTACTGTACGCACTCATTATCGATGACAACGACGTTGACTACGAGGATATCGACACTAGCGATGACGAGGTCCTCGTAAACGGCGCATGGACCGACGTATACCAGAGGTTCGCAGGAGACCAGTACCACCTGCCCAACACTGGCTTAGGTGAGTACGTCTATGGTTGGTGGTTGATTGACATTGATGGCGACCAAATCGCCGACGGCACCAATCCAGCGAATTGGGACACTGATGGGGACTGGCTAAACGACTTCTTTGAGATCGAGGACGACTTGCTCGATGGGGTGCGAGGCAACAGCGGCTCTCCCATCAGGTACGACGATCGCACTACTAGTTGATTTCTTGAGCGACCCCCCTCACGCTCTGTCATGGGCGAAGATGCGAGGGTGCCTGCACCTGAAGCACCAGTGGAGGAGAGACTGCTTTTTCTACAGGAGAACATGGTGAGCTTTGTCAACCAGTTCAACATGCCAGTCATCGAGGTGGCACTAGTCCTATCGAAGTACATCCGCATCCTCCTTGAGTCTCTGCAGAAAACCGCGCAGAGTAATGACGAGGTTTTACCATCGAGGCTAATCGAGCCGTGGCACATCGAAGCACAGGACGAGGTACCGAGAATCGACTCATTCCCTCTAGAGACTTTGCTTGGCAGTCTCGACGAGGATAGAATGGACATTCTGGATACTCTGATTAGGACCATCTTGAACGAGAGCCAACTCCCCTTCACACCTGCTCTTACTCTGCTAAGAGAGTGGGAGGCATTAGTTAGGGTCCAGTTAGCCAATGCCAGCGGTCCCGGACAACTGTTCAGCCCAATAGATCTGCCAGAGGACTTCTGATTATTCGCTCTCAGCCTTGGCGACGATTCCGCTGGAGACCCACCATGCATCGGCGATTGACCAGATGAACAGCACTGGCCACAGTACAACTGAGAATATCAGAGGGAGCTGTATGACGAACCATCCGAGTGCCTTGCGGTGCTGGCGGTTGAAGTGCTGTCCGAGGTAGAGGAAGGGGACGAGAGATATAGCGAGAGCTACGAGGGGGCGCAGAGCCCCCCAAGGGCCAATACCACCGCTCAATTCGTACCATATCACTCCTATCACGCCCAGAGCACTCGCCTCTTCTGGTTCTTTTTCGGAGGCCACGCTGACCACATACTCCTCCGCCATACCGCTTCACCGGCACCCCCGATGCATGAATCTGACGCCAACCCGGGCGGCGAAAAGGCGAACAGTATCGACGCCTACCCCTGCACGTGAGCGAACCTAGGGTCCTAGTCACAGCATTCCCTCCATTCTCCGAATTCGACAGCAACGTTTCCCAGAGCGTGCTCAATAGGCTCGAAATCGAAGGTGTGCAAGGCCTCGATGTCGTGACATGGCTTCTTAGCGTCGATGAGGAGGGCTCACGCGCGGTCGCCAACCAGATTCGCAAAGACATACAGGTCGATGGCATACTGCACCTAGGCCTAGCGGCCAGAAGGAAATCAATCTCCCTAGAGAGGATGGCTCGGAACGAGTTCTCGATGAACGAGCCCGACAACTCCGGCCGATTGCTCGATTCAGGGGAGATAGTCAGAGGTGCCCCCGAAACAATCCTAACCACTGCTCCGGTCCATGTCATGGACGAGGAGTTCGAGCGCGACGAGCATATCTGCTGGAGCGAAGACGCAGGAGGATATGTCTGTAACGAGACAATCTACCGTACACTGTACGCGATGCAAGATAGGGAGGAAAGCCCTCTGCCGGCGATGTTCGTTCACCTGCCCCCCGAGGACGAAATCTCACTGGATGTCCAGGTCGAAGCAGTCAGGAGGATTGCGACCTGTCTCGTATGCAGGCCGACCTACGAGGTCGTTGGCGGTCTGCTGTTCGATGCCGAGGACAGGATACTGGCCTGCAAGCGACCGCAGGGCGACGCCTGGGCAGGTTGGTGGGAATTTCCAGGGGGAAAAATCGAAGCAGGCGAGGGGCCAGACACGGCGCTAATCAGGGAACTCATCGAGGAGATTGGAGTCTCCCCTCATCCGAAATTCATGGTCGAGCAGATTAGCCACGAATACGATGACAGGTCAGTGAAACTGCAGATATGGGACTGCGGCGTAATAGATCCCGATTCGATAAGACTGATCGAGCACGATGAGGCCAGATGGCTTTCGGCGGACGAATTGCTGGATGTCAAGTGGTTGCCAGCCGACCTTCCAATCATCGAGAGATGGAAGCGCGAGGGCATTCCCCGAAACTAGTCCTCACCAATCGTCCGCCTCCCCCTTCGGTCAAACCATTCTACAGGCTCGCCGCTGCCATCCATGGACAATCCGTCGCCGATACTGCGCGGAATGGAATCGCGACCCGCGTGCCAAGTCTGCTGCTCCAGCCAGTCTGCAAGATCCTCTCCAGTCAGGCCAATCCTCATCTCTCCACCCATGCCCCTGCCTCCGATTACGAATGATGCCTTGCCCGCGAGAGCAGCCTGACGGGATAGAGAGAAGCCCGTTGAACCTCCGTCCAGTTCCAGAGTCATGGCATCAAGAGCAGTATCTAGAATTCTTTGGTTCCTGATTGCTTTGAGTAGAGTGTTTAGGGAGTCGGACGAACCAGTCATCATCCCCGCCGCCCTCTCGTTGGGGAAGGTAGCGTTCGCGGGCACCCTGTCCGGGCTCCAATCGGGAAACATCTCTCTGACAGCATCCACCACTCGCTGCGGGTCCTCATGCGGCTGCACGACCGTGGAGACACTAATCAGAGGAGGCACGAGCCTTCGTACGCGCCGCTGGCCATGAGTTCTCTGCATCCAAACGCTCCCGAGAACACGAATGATTCAAACGATGTGGGATTGGGCCTGAGGCATGGCTCAGCGTTCACAGATGCTGGGGGGCGCCCTCCTCCTCGCCCCTACTCTGTGCGTAGTGGCTCTACGTTACAGCTCCGACGCTCTTGAGGAAGTCATCTCACAGGATACCACTCTGCGGTACTCTATTCACGCTGTCGCCCTCTTGGCTGGAGTTGTGATGTTCATGAGGTTCCGCAAGGTAGAGGATCATGAGTTCCACAGGTCGAGAGCAATTCGCAAATTGTCCAAGACGTACTCGCGCGAAGACAGGGGGTTGTGGGATAAGGGCGAAGCTGCGATTCAGCGCATGGAGGCCAAAGCGAGTGTCCCGTCAACTGGTCGCAAGGCCCTGAAGGCCCAAGCGCTGAAGTCCGGAACTGTAGGTTCCCTGAACACCGAGCGCTCTGAGGAGGACATTGGTGAGGACATAGATCCTCCTCAATCGCCGACTACGGGTATCAGCACTATGGTAGATGAGGAGGCAATAGCCGAGTCGAAGGGCCCGGGTGCATTCTCTAGGATTTCAGGGGCAATCAACAGACGTCTCGATGCATCAGCTGAGCGGAGGATGGAGCGCAGAGCCTCAAAAGCCAGCAAGAAAGCCTCATCGGATGACCAGTGGGAGACTCCAGTGGCATCTTCTCTGGCCCGTTCAGTCATCTCTTGTGGAGCCTGTGGTTCTCTGAACAACTCAGGAACCCCGTACTGCACTTCATGTGGCGAGTTCCTGACTTAAGGGTGGGGTTGAAAACAGTCGGTCAAGAGCCCCACACAGGCGGGGCCATGGCAGGTAAGAGGGACTACTACGAAGTCCTCGGCGTGGCTAGAGGCGCCACGGGTTCAGAAATCAAGCGAGCATTCAGGTCACTTGCTCGTCAGCACCATCCTGACAAGAACCCAGACGACCCCGAATCGGAGAAGAGGTTCAAGGAGGTCCAAGAGGCGTATGCGGTGTTAACTAACCCCGAAGAGCGGAGGAAGTACGACACCTTCGGTCACGAACAGCCAGGCGGCTCCCCGTTCGGTCCAAGCGGGTTCCAAGGAGTCAATATCAGTATAGACGATTTGTTCGGAGGCGGTTTTGAGAGCATCTTCAGCCAGATTTTCAGCGGAGGGAGGAGTCCACGAAGGACCAAAGGCAGGGACCTGCTTTTGAATCATGAAGTGCCATTTCAAGCCGTAATGGATGGCTACGAGGACGATATTGAGATAGACGTTCTGAAGTCCTGCGAGAAGTGCTACGGGACTGGTTCCGAGAGTGCAGACGGAGTGAGGGAGTGCCCGACCTGTGACGGCCGAGGAAGAATCCAGAGGATAGAGAAGGCCGGTTTCTTCACCAAACAGGTTGTCACCGACTGCTCTTCATGCAGGGGGGAGGGAAAGATAGTGAGCGACCCCTGCCCCTCTTGTGAGGGGCAGGGCCGATCCAGACAGGCTAAGCAGGTCCAGTTCACCGTGCCTCCGGGTGTCAATACCGGGACGAGACTCAGAATGAGAGGTCACGGTGAGGCAGCTAGGGGTAACAGAGGGGAGAGCGGTGATTTGTACATTCAGATAGAGGTCGAGGAACACCCTTGGTTTGAGAGGGATGGTCCCGATCTCCTGATGGCACTGCCCGTAGGGTTCGTCGATTTGGTCCTAGGGACACAGATTGAGATTCCGCACATCGATGGAAGCGATCTTTCAATCAAGGTTCCAGCAGGCTCGAATCCAGGTGAGACTCTGAGCATCCCCGGTCGCGGACTTCCCGGAGGCAGGGGACGCCGCGGTAGGGGCTCTGTGACCGTACTACTCAAGTTGGACATGCCGCGCAAAGTACCGCGCTCGCTGAAGAAAACCCTAGAGGGGATGCGCGAAGAAATTGGCACCGATATAGATTCTATACAGGACTCGATAATGTCTGAGGCTAACAAGAGGCGAAGGCCCTGATTACTCGGACTCGCCCCAGTCCAGAGCCCGATTGGGAGTGGCAGCGAGTGGTTCCCCCCCGACTAGTCCCGAAAGTTGGAATCCTAAACTAGTTGGGCTGCCTTCCAGTGCAAGGCTGAGGAACACCCTGCTTCCGGCCGACAAGGTGTCGAGGAAGATCTCGTCGTCTTGGAAGAGTCGACTAGGAGATATCGAGGAGATTCCGACCTTGGCCCCTTCAGGAGCATGAATCCTCATCGCAGCCAGTTCCCAGGGGACTTCAGCTACCCGTATTCCTAGCAGTAGGACGGCATCTCCTTCGCTGATCTTCCACACACAGATCTCTACCTGTTCGGTCATATGCCTCAACAACGGCTCGCCCCAGTCTTGGGTCACGGCCCTCCACGGACTGTCTCCGAGTTGCTTCAAGGAGTACTCAATCTCTCCCTCGTCGATACTCTCTGCAGACAGGGCCTCGGAGAGTCTCTCGCGCAGGCGACGCAGTCTACGTCGCTCGTGCTCCTCAATATCACTGGCTAGAGGGGCCCCGCTGAAGATGGCTGCTCTGTTCCACCACAGCACCACCATCAGAGGAGTCAGCAGCATGAAGCCGGCGAACATGTAGAACCCTCTGGCCCTGTATGACAGGTCGACGAACTCGTCCTCGATTGGTTCGTAGGGTCCGTTGTAGGGCAGTGAGAACTGGTATTCTCCCGTGCCTTCGGTCTGACCCATGCCCTGCCCCCGCTCAATCATCAGAGCATGCACCCCCGGCGGAACTATCATCATCGAACCGTCAGTGGAGTTCACGACTTCCCCCGTTTCCTGATTCAGTGCCATAAGTGTGAATGTGGTAGGGGCATCGCCTATTCTTTGGACACGGACGTAAGACCCGTTCTCCTCGGTTATAGAGAAGGCAAACACATCGGTATTGTCGAAAACATCGAGACTGCCCTCGATTGTGGTTGCTCCAAGGCTCAGGACTTGCCATCTGGAATCCGGCCCTCCTGGCCCCCATAACTCATCCGGGGCATCCCCGATTAGGGCGCCATCACTCGGTTCGAGTGATCTCAGCATGATGGCCCATGCCGCGGTTTTGCCCTGCGTGGTCAATCCGAACTCGACCGACACAGTCTGTCCAGTAGTCTCGAAAACATCCTCGCAACCACTCTCTATGACTAGACTCGAACCGTCCATTTGGTGAAGTGAGACCTCAACACTACGAGCAGAACGGCTCCAGCTTCATCTTGGCTCCAGAGGCTATGAGCAAGGAATCTCCCTGCGAATCAGAAGCAGCGAGGTGCCCGTAGTAGAGAAGGGAGGAATCACCGTAGAACGGTAGAGCCTCTCCGTGGCTCCAGGGATTGGTCAATTCGCCCCCATCAGGTGCCTCAGAGTCATCGTCGTAACGAATAATCTCAAACTCGTAGGGTGAGTAACCTTCCTCCGCTGAGTGAACTAGGCGAATCCACAGTTCACCTTGAGCCGGGTATTCGAAGTAGTGCCCCATTTCTGTCCTCTCGATGGTATCCACAAGAGACTTCGACTCTTCGCCCCTTTGCCAAATCTCGATGCGAATCTCACTTGGTCCTCTCAGGCTGTTGAGCAGCAACACATCTCCAGGATCGCCGACCACCATGATGGCGTCTTTGTCGCTCTGGTTTTCCAGCGCCCCGACGTAGAGCACGCCCTCGGAAAGAAGATCGATAACTTCACAGGATCGCAACTGGCAGGGAGAAGTCGTGTTGATCAGAGGGTATTCGCCCTGACTCCCCGGAGAGGGGACTATGTTCGGTAAATCGTCGCGTTCCGTCCATTCATCCATCCTACTGAGTATCACTTCTGTACTCAAATCATTGGCCTCGGTCCCAGAATCGACAAGGATCTGCCAAGACACGTTACCCTCGACCCAGCCCGACCATTCCACGAGATGAGGGTCCTCGTGACTCTCCTCGACACCGTCAGACCAGATGACAAGTTCCATCCCTGGGCACCCGACCTTCATACACGAAACACTGACCCATACCGGTCCACTGGTGCTGAATATATCGTCGCTGAGAACTATCCTAGGGTCCTCATCGGCGCTTACTGAAACGCTGAACGCAGCCAGCGTCAACAACATAGCCAACAGCCCCGCTCTCACGCCTCGCACGTGGGGCCGAACCCGCTGTACCTTAGAATCCTTCAAGCGAACCGCGTCGTGCGAAGGGGTATGGCAGAACGTCCGCTGGCTCGCGGTGTGACCGCAAGACAGCGCTTCGCGAGGCTGATGCCACTAGGCGACAGGAACCAACCTGTCGGATGGACTCCGGGCCTAGTTTTGGGCCCACAGGACCCAGAAATCGAACCGTCTCTGGCGCCGTTCTCGTGTTCGAGGAGCCAAGGCGCCGTGCCGGCAACCATTTCGATGTCTACTAGGGGGGAGATGTGCTACCCTTTCGACTCTACAGACACGTGGCAGGCATCGGAAGGCCTGTCGCTACCTCCGAGTCTCGCCGAAGCGGATTCGGGAGAGGCCGGCCGCGGTTCCCAACTTCTCCCCGTTTCTTGGCAGTCCTTGCACCACGACCAAAGTCTCAACGACCTTGGTTTGGAGCCTTCAATCATAGCCCTAGTTGACGCAGTGCAACTAGCCGAGCGACCCGGGATGCTTGTTGAGGCGCTCGATGCGCTCAGGGTGCGTTTTCCAACATCTCTCATTTGGACTCCTGGGATAGCAGGCCCTGATAACTGCGCCCTACTCTCATGGATGGGGGTCGACCTGTTTGACACTACACGTTCGAGAAGAGCCGCTTCTCTGGGGGTGATTCTCACTGAAGACGGACCTAGGATGCCTGAGAGCACGCTAGGTGAAAGTGCCGATATGAAAACTCAATGCGCTGCATGGTCACGCGCTATCGCAGCCACTAGAACCGCAATCCGGAATGGCTCTTTGCGCGAGCTGACCGAGCGCCAAGCCGCTTCCAGCCCACGTTCGGTGGAGCGCCTCCGCCGACATGACTCCTTGATGAGAGGGTATGAGGGATCTCGCTCGGGTCTAGCTAGGGTGGTCGGGCATGAGCACAGGTTGAGGTGTCACACGTATTCGAGCCGAAATGATGCACTAATTCATGACTGGCGCCACAGAGTCGCTGATCAGCACCTGCCGCCAGAGCATCAGAAACAAGTACTGCTACTGTTGCCATGTTCGGCGGTGAAGCCATACCGCACTTCTCAGAGTCACAGGAGATTCTTGAGGGTAATAGGATCCGATGCGGTGCATCAGGTGATAGTCACCGCTCCTCTTGGGCTCGTTCCGAGGGAGCTGGAGGAGATTTGGCCCGCGGCAAATTACGACATCCCCGTGACTGGAGAATGGGATGCCGACGAACTAGCCGTGATTCGTGATATGGCAACCAGCTTCGCATCCAGAGTCGGATATTCTAGAGTGATTAACCACTCAGGTGTCGACATTGAGTTCGACGGAGTGGAGTCGGTGGACACCCGTCAAGGTGATTCAGCGGGTTCGACAGAAGCGCTATCGAGATTGCAGGAGGAAGTCGAGCGAGCGAGCTCAGAACTCAGTCTCGAGAACCCGAGGAGACCTGTTCACAGGATGGCTCAGATGCGCGCGCTCTCGCGATTCCAGCATGGTACTGATGCCTGGTTGAAAGGGACGAAGGTACAGGGTCGCCCCCCAATCTTCACCTTCATGAAGGACGGCGAGCAGACCGCCCAGTGGAATCCTAGAAGCGGCAGGTTTGCCTTCTCCAAGGCCTCCCTGCCATTGCTCGACGCTTGCGATGCTCTACCGAGGGTCAACCTGAAGCCGGGATTGGAGTGGAGGGGTGATTTGTTCTCAACCAACGTTGAATCCGCAGAGTTAGGGATAAGGGCGGGCGACGAAATCCTTGTGATGCAGGAAGATCAACTCGTCGGCTCCGCACGCGCTGAAGCTGCAGGTTGGGAGTGGCCGAACGGCCCAGGCAGACTAGCTCGTTCCAAACATAGGCTGTAATCCTCCTTCCGGGTGCCTGCGCAGCGATTAAAGAGGGGGAGCATCGCCCGGACGCCTGAGGCAACACACATGTCACGCATGCACAGCGGAGGTAAGGGTAGCAGTGGCTCCCGCAAACCCGGTGTCAGCGACGCACCCGCATGGTCAGATACCGACAAGAAGGATGTCGAGGACCTGATTTTGAATCTGGCCCGAGAAGGTCACCCCACTGCGATGATTGGTACTATCCTGCGTGATCAACACGCTGTGCCCGACGCACGACTTGTCACCGGAGAGAGAATTTCCCAGACTCTCTCCAGGAACGGTATAATGAGCAAGTACCCGGAGGACATGATGAACCTCATGCGCAAGGCTCTGAACCTGATTGACCATCTCTCTGGCAACTCGAAGGACCTGCACAACCGCCGACAACTAGAGCTCTGCGAGTCCAAGATTCGCCGTCTCGCTAGGTACTACAGGAGCACTGGGAAGCTCGATAAGGACTGGGTCTACAAGAAGGACCAACTGCGACTGATGGTCGAGTGATTCTTGCGCAGGAGATTTGAACTCCGACTCCACAGCACGAGCATGCGCACGCTGTTGGAGGCCGAGCCGATGGCCCCTGTGTCCAAGATTCTGTCTCAGGCAGCCGACCAACTGCGCAGCTCGAACACGACTATACTGCTTCTCGCAGCCCCCTCTTTGCAAGGGGCTCTGGCCATTGCCCCACTTGAGGCAGCCTTGGTCGACGCCGGTCTGCCTTACCGCCGCCGATTCAGGCTAGAGGCGCCCGTAGAAGGCTCGTGGGTGCACATCCTCGGGCCAGCTGATGAGAGCGGCCCCCGACTGTCCTCGAATCCCCCTCAACTGTCTCTGGCAGGGACCGTGGTCGATGGCCTCACCGGACATCAGGGAGATTCTCGCAAGGGTCCCCTAACTGCTGTGGCGCAGGCTCATGCCCTAGCGCAGGCAATTTGCCCCGAAGGAGCCCGCATACGCCGACTCAGACCGTGGGCGATTTCAGGAAATTGGCTCCACTCAGCACTGGACACGACCTATGACCCCGTGTTCACGGCCCTGCGCGACGCGTTGGTAAAGGATGGCTCCATCAAGGTGGTCCCTCTACCTGAGGTTCCCGAGCCCAACATCTCAGCAAGCACTTGGATCGATCCAGCGGCGCTCGACGCTGTGGCCTCTCGCTGGCCTAGTCTTGATATGGATGGGAGGGCGCGCTCTCTCTCACATCTCATGCGACCTGCTCTGTCCCGATCAACTCCCTCGACAGCTAGGCTAGAGGAGATAGGATGGCATTGCATCTTGGGCCCGGGATGGTCGACAGACCTTGCCGGACAAATCGCTTCGGCGGCCGGCCTATGGAAGGAGAACCCTGCGGCAGTCGCTGCAGGTAGGGTCGCCGACTCGCTGCTGAGGCGAGGAGTCATTCCTCGACTCTGAGCATGCTCTTGCAACTGGGGCACTCCACCCTGAGCGGGCGGACATCGGATTCGACGAGAACTCTGGTCGAGCACACTGGGCAGTCGATGTGCGGCCCTGAACTGCGTCTACCGATTCTCTGAATGGTCTCTGTTTTAGGAGATACCAGAGCCACCGGGAATACCAACAGAATCGAAGAGATAGAGACCCCGAAGACGATTGGCATCGGCATTCCTAGGACATATATCACCAGTGCAAGGCAACCGAGAGCGACCACTGTCACCACTGCCGGGACGCTGGACCTGCGCTTGGTCAGCGACATTGCGAATCCGATTCCTACTGAAAGGAACAGAACTGACATCATCGCACCGTAGAGCACACTATACAAGGCGAAGCCAGAGGGTTGGAACTCCACTCTGAAGTCGAGTTCGGGGTCGAGTTCTGGCTCGTCTACAGTCAACACCTCAAGGATAATCCAGCGCCTATGCTTGTACTCTATGTCATCAGCGGCTACGCCCCCTAGGTCTTCCAGCAAGGTAGACCTCAACTCGGCAGTCAATTCGATTCCAGTCCAGTAGTCGTCAGTAGACGAACGTACGAAGGTCTCCACTAGGACCTGCCTCTCCGCCTCCATCGAATCATAACTGTATGATGTGTCGATGAAGATGGTTACCGCATCGGCGCTGAAGGCTCTAGTCCCTCCCATGTCGATTGTGATTTCAGTTGGTCCGAGTTCGATCGGGTTGACGCCGAGAATGGCCTCTATCTCAAGTGATAGCCCGTTTGCCATGAACGAACGTAGATTGGTTGCCGATCCTGTGAGGTGCCCCTGCAGGGCGAGCAACTCGGAATCGTCCACTCTGCCGTTATGCTTGTCGGCGGACGGAACCGAGTCAGCGTATGAGTTCAAATTGCGCCACCAACTGTTGGAACTCAGACTCTGGTTGCCTATGTTGTCCAGGCCCCAGCGCATCCACTGGGACATTGAACCGTCGAACTTGATCATCACCTCTCGGTCCACTACGTATCCGTCCCACTTCGCCTCGATTTCCAAATCTAAGGACGAGCCACCAGTCCTCAACGGCTCGTTAGCTGGATACCATCCTGTACCGCCGGTATCTTCGCCGATGACGATGTCATGGGTGCGAGTGGTGTCAATCTGAAGGCCGCTCTGCGGCTTCAATTGAAAATCCACTCTGATATTGCCGCCCTCTGAGTTTTCCGGAACCTCCCAGACGAAGGTGACTTCGACACCCCCTTCGACTCCAGTGGCAATCGGCATTTGACTGACTTCGGCACTCTGCACCGAGATACCTCCGGTGGAACCAGTCCACATCCGGTCGTCGAAGCCCGATTTGAGGACTATCGGGAAGTAGACCAGCCTACCGAGTACGCTAGCGTCCTTCATCTCGATGTCGACTAAGGGGAAGCGCACTGAGATATGGGCGTCATTGGCTTCGGACCCCCAGAGAAATCGTATTCCAGCATCATCTTCTGGTTGGGCGAAGAGGAGACTGCGCACAGTAAGGCTCAGTTCCAGAAGGTCGCCGTCGTTGACATGTCCGGAGCCGATTTCGACACTAATCTGTAGCATCCCCGAGCCGGTGAGGTAAGGATCAACGCCCCCATCTCCATCGTAGAACGAACCTCCAATCCTAATCTCCAAAGTTGAGTTGATGGTGACTCCCACCGCGCTCTCTACCTCGTAAGGTATGCTGAACTCCCATGTCGAGTTCTGGTAGTCTCCCTCGGTCCCCCATACCACCCCCCATGTCCCGATGTTAGTCTCGCTGAATGATGGAGTGGCGAGGGTAGATTGAGAATCTGACTCGGCACTCTCAAGATTCTCATCGAATGGAGTTAGCGTGCCATCGCCACTTTCTCCCATCAGGTAGAGATTGAAATCTGTCGAGTTGCAGCAGGTCACATCTTCAGTAGGATTCACCTGGCCAGAGACTGCATAGGGGGACATGCTCATGGCGAGAAGCAGTGTGACCAGAGCCAGAGCGCTGGGACGTTGCTTAGAGGGCATCAGACCCCGTGGCCGGCTAGCATCCCTTGAATGCGCCGCCTCCCGGAAACCTCGTGCACGCGGTTGCGCGTGCGGCGCCTACGGCGCCGAAACCGATTATCTGTGCAGCCAGACTAGCTTCGCTAAACCATCTTTCGACAGTTCCTCCAACCTTGCGAAACCCACTCTCTCGAGCTGATAGGTTTCGCCGACAACCAACTCAAAGTCCTCTAGCACTCCGGTCTGCGTGACCAGTCCGTCTCCTGTAGGAGTCACCAACTCGGCTTCACGAGCGATTCCAGTGGGTATCCAGTGGATGATAGGCCTCTCATCCGATCTGTTGAACGACTCAATTGCCGCAACATCCCCCGAGATTTCGATGTCAGCGAACTCCTTCAGTCGAACCCTTCTTTGATCCGTATCGGAGGTCTGTATCAATATCGAACCTGTTAACTCCCATTCTCGAGACCCTGGAATCGCCCCGTCAGGATGCCTAGGCACATTCACCCTCTGCTCCTCAGCCCCTCGTAATTCGAGAGTGACCGGGGAAGCCACGAAGCTGCGCCGTTCGACCGACGAGTCGATTCGGCTGGAGTTGAATGACTCTATGGTCTGCATAGAGATCGAGATGTCCTTCTGCGACAGCCCGAGGTCTATCCAGAAGTCTCGCAGCGCCTGTGCGCTGAAACCTCGACGGCGAAGCGCTTTGAGAGTAGGGAGCCGAAGGTCACCCCATCCTTCGTGACTACCCGATTCTATCGTCGCGCGCATTCCCGATGTAGAGAAACTACCGAATTCGTGAACCTTTACTCTGCCCCAGTAGAGGGGCTCAGGGTATTTCCATCCGAAGTGCTCGTACAGCAGCGTCTGCTTACGGGTACTGTCCATCAAATCTTTTCCACGGACGATGTGAGTGACGCCCTGCTCATGATCCTCTATGGCGCTCTGAAAGTCGAGCAGTGGCCATACCTTGTACCGATTTCCTGCCAAGGGGTGAGGTGTGTGCTGAATCCTTAGTGCCGGCCAATCCCGGAGAGCCGGATTGGGCAGTGTCATGTCGGTCTTGACTCTGACTACCCCCTCGCCATCCTGCATCTTACCGTCGTTCATTGACTTCCAGTCAGATAGGCTCTCAGTCGCGCTTCTACCTCTGCACGGGCAATTCTGTTTGTCCTCTCTGAAGTCCCGGAACTCGTCGGCACTGCACCGGCAGACATAACCGAATCCTTCAGCAATCATCCGCTCTGCGTGCTCCAGATAGACCGGCATCCTTTCACTGGCCTTGACAATCACGTCGGCGGGCCTTCCGGCCAGCCACTCATACTCATCCTCTATCCATCCGTATGCATCTGGCAGAGGAGGCTTCACTCTGGTGTCTGTGTCATCGAAGCGCAATACCACTTTCCCGTTGTACATTTTCGCGTATTCCGAGTTAATTACAACTCCTCTCGAATGACCCAATGTCAGGGGGCCGTTAGGGTTCGGGGCGAATCTCAGGACCACTTTAGAGGTGTCACCAGGAAGTTCTCTCAGTCCCTCTGCCTTGCGGTGTTTCTCACGTTCTAGGGCCTCGGGAGCCGTCCTCGCTAACTCTTCCCTGACGTGTTCGATTCCATTACTCTCTGCTAGGGAGTTGGCAGCGGCCACCTCGGTCTCGACTAGCTCTAGGAGTTGCTTCGCCATGCTGCGAAGATCTTCACGCTCAGATAGCAACCTGCCGAGTACGCTTCCTGCCTCCCCCTGTCCGGTGTATTCGACGGCGTTCTGTAGCGCATACTTACGAACAGCAGCAACGATATCAGAGCCCCAATCGTCTGAATCAGCCATGATACCGGTCGATACCGCCCAAAAGCAGCATTTCACGCTTCGCGTGCTCACCACTCGTCGAGCGATGATTGGAGGGCTGCAGAGCCGTCCGCGGTCCTAATGGGGACAGGCCCACCGTGAACTTCCCTCCAGACGTCAGATACGGTCGACCAGCTCCACCTGAGGCACTCGTGCGGCAGTTCTCCTGAGACCAGTTCCTTCACGGCCTCCCTAGTTAGGGGGTCAGAGGGGTAGCCCGAGCCGATTGCGATTCCTAACTGCGCTTCGGTAACCGATATTGCATCGTCCCGCCTCACCTTTGCCAGGATGCTCGCTGCTCCGGCCACCACATTCTGCGAGTCCATACCGTGCTGTGAAAACACCTTCCACTCGGACCAATCACTGCCCAAGCGAGATACCAATCTGTTCGTGAAACGTTCTTCATTCACATCGCAAGCATCAGCCATCACCGTTCCGCGAGAGTCGCTTTTCGCTGCAGCCTCGATGGCTTCTGCGAACAACTCAATCTCGAGTCGGTTGAGATCAGAATACTGGCTGTTCGAGTCTATCCTCTCGGCTTCACATATCACTATTCCAACCCCCCATCCACTGGCCTCAGCCTCTGATAGAATCTTCTCAGAGATCCTGCGTCGCTCTGCCGGGGACAATTCCTTGGAGTCTCTTGCACCAAATTCCTGCAACACACTCTCGTCTGTCTCTGGTATGCAGAGCGCACATACCACTAGGGGGCCTATCACAGGACCCCTGCCGGCTTCGTCGACACCTATCTTCAGTCCACTCACAACTCCAAGTCGTAATCCGTCGGGCTATCATCATCTCTGCGTTTCTTGGACACGGCCCTGCGAGTCTCCTGCTCGGCTGGGTCAAGCATCACATTGTCAGGGTGCGGCACCTCTCCCTGTGTCATCCTGTCTGCCATCTCAGTGGCTGATTCGATATCATGCTCGGTCTGATACATGTCCAACACATCGCTGGCCGTTTCCACAACTTCTTTGCTGGGCCCTTCTTGTGGTTTCTCCGACAATCCACCGGACTTTTCAATGAACTCAGCGGCGAAATCTCGCGCCCCTATCTGAGGGCTTTCCACGAGTTCGGGCGCCTGTCCACCTTCCTCCTCGAACCTAGCCATCCATTCTTCCGCCTTCTCTTCAGTAGGAGGGGCGGGTCCTCTGAGTGCCAGTTCACGCTGCTTCCTAGTCCTGACAGCCACAGTTACCCCTATGCACCCTGCGATGACCACGATGGCAATCAGGAATAGTTCGTGCCAGACCTCCAACCAGTTGATGATGTTCTGCAGGAACTCCTCCCCACCCCCGTTCTCGTCGGGCACAAATGTGGCTGGCACGATGACTGAGTCCTCTGCAGAGAATATGATAGCCGGATCTCGAATCGATCGGACCTCGACGGTCAGAATCGCTGTGGTCTCTACCGGGGCCTCTGTCGGTACTGCCATCCATGCGCTGAATTCCACTGAATCACCCGGTTCGACATTCATGATTTCAAATGAACGGGGATTATTGCTCTCAGTCCCGGTGAAAGCTCCAGGAGGAGGTACTAGGCCGAATTCGGTGACCATGTTGACATCGAGATTGACCACTAGGCCGTCCGGCTCGTTACCGGCGTTGGTAAGAGTCCACTGCGAAGTCAGGTTATTGTTCTCTGACAAATCTGATGAGACCCTCTCAAGCAGCCAATCGTAGTACTCTCCTACAGTTATTGCCAATTGTAGTTCATGGGGCGACCAATCTCCCAGCCACAACTGGACCAAGAACTCCGCAGTTAGATCCGCAACTGTTCCTTGCGAAACCGTGCAGGAAATCTGAATGCCGCTCAGTGACTGCCCTGGGCCTAGAGTGACGCTACTCTGATCGAATTCCACAGTTAGCCATTCTGGAGTATTTACTACTATCAATTCGAAGGTAGAGGAAACATCTCCCGTATTCTCTATTCGGAGGAATCCGTGACAAGTCTCCCCTGGGCTAGTGTCTCCGGTGCAACCGTTCTCCTGTAGCGCCAACACCCCTCCAGTCCGAGGGACTATGCTAACTCTCTGATTAACCGTAGAGATCTGATCCGGAGAGGCGCTGCTCCAGACCATGACATCGAAGAACAGAGCACCTGGGTATCTATCGGGGGCCTGGACCTGAAGGCGTATCTGGCCGGATTCATTGGGAGCCATGGAATCCAGTTGGACTCTGCTGAGGATGATAGCAGCCCAGCCGGCGCTGGAGAGCGACATCCCCGACTCCCCGATTAACGAGCCGTCCGAATCAACTTCTACGATTTCCACTACGAGGTCGCGCACCGAGTTGCCTAGGTTCCTCGCAGTCACGAACAAATCGATAACATCACCAGGCGATAGGGAAGCGTTGCCGCCGCCCTCGTCTATAGTGGCAGAATGGTAGAAGCCGTACTCTAATGAGAAGTTGTACCAGTCCTTTGAACCGTCCGATTCGCTGGTGAGCTGCATGCTGAACGGGTGCAGTGAGTCGGCCAGCGGGTAACCGCCAGAAACCTGCGGAGCGGTGATTGAGAACTGCACCCACTGGGGATTGCCAGGGGGGGCGTCGTAGGTATGTCCGACCTCTGGAGGTTCGGAGTTCAACCATTCGATTGACCAGCTCCCAGGGCCGCTGATACTCACAAGCGCATCGTCGTCAACCCCTGCGTGGTTGGTGAAGTTGAAATTGAGTCCAATTGTAGCTCCAGGGTCGATGCCGAAGATCGATCCAGAATCTGAGCCGAACTCGGTGCCGAGTGGTTCAATTTCGAATGGGTAGAGGTAGTCTGTGATATTGAACACAGTCGCAGCAGCGGCCTCTTGCAACTCCAGTGCTCTCGCAGGGGAGATTTGTCCAGGATAGATGCGCCCAACAGGTGATTCACCAGTGATTACAGCAGTGAAGACGCACGCGGAGAGATATGTTCCGTCTATCGAGGGATGCGAACCATCGCTGGAATACAGAGTCGAGAATGCAGTCGCGCCAGCACTCGGGTCAACTCCGGTATCGGCGACTGTGTCGTACAGATGCTTGTAGGCTAAGCCCACCGGTGCGATGAAGGCTGGTTCCGTTTGCGTTGTGATATTCTCAAGATACATCTCGTACCCCTGCTGCAAATGCAGTTGCATCGATGGGTAATCCGGGCTCCTCCACTGATTGTTCAAATCTCCATCCTTGTACCCCCATGTCATGAACAGAATAGTGCTGCCCCCCGAATCCAAGGCACGTTGATTGAGGTAAATCGCAGCGTCCCTGCTGTCCTGCCAGTTTTGAGAGTTGGTTGGGAAAGATGGGACCTGACTCTGGTCTTGGAGAATCACAAAATCATTCGGTTCATTGAGTGCGATGTTCCATTGGCTGCCACTTTCTCTAGCTCGATCTTCGTGTTCGTAGAGTTTCAACCCCCCACTAGTCAGTGCTGAGACTTCAACATCTCCCCCTCCATCTGACAGGATGTTGTCGAGTTTCGAAGCGAGATTGTTCTGATTGGTATACGAATTGCCGAGCATCAGTACGTCAAGAGCACTCGTTTTAGGATATGATTCGGCATCCTCACTAGGAGAATTCAAGGTGCGCGGCGGATGGCTGAATGTAATCAGTAAGAAAACGAGAATCAAGGCAAACTGACGCTCGTTCACGGCCGACTGTCATCGTTCTCACTCTTTTATCCCTGCTCCCCTCTGTTATCGAGTCCAGCGAAGTATTGATGGCCTGAGGCGTCGTTGCATGAACATGGCAAGGATATGGCCGTTCGGGAAGAAACCGACCGAGCCGCGCCAGGTTAAGCAGCCCAAAAAGCGTAAGATCGTTGAGTACGAGAGGAAGCCAGACGACTCCTCTGGAGAGATGATGGCCGACCGAAGCCACCTTGAAGACGCAGCTTTCAAGGATGCCATGGCGCTTCTCGGAGATGACTCCAAGAAACAATGAGGTCCCTCTATAGGACAGGCCTCGGGATCAGCCGGCCTGAGGCTTCGATGTCGAACTCGCCCGCATGGATGGGCGATCTCAGCCCGAATTCGTAGCCGACTGTTGGGTCAATCTCTCCAAACTGCCCGAGCTCCTCTCCTGAGATGAGTACTCTCGCCCCACGACCTGCTATCCAAGGCCCCTGTGCTTCCTCTGTCGCTTCGAACACGACTTCGCCCATATCTGCACCGAGGTCCCTCAGCAGGGCCTGTGTGATACCTTTTGCCGCAGTGAAGCCGCCTCCAACCTCAGCACATGCCCAAGCTACTCTCGTCGAGTTTGCAGAGTCACTCACAACCTCTCCCAATTCATACACCTTCTGCGGCAACTCGTGATGCCGATTGGCTGCAAGCAGCTTCAG
The DNA here is from genome assembly GCA_004195715.1 of Methanobacteriota archaeon. Taxonomy (GTDB): domain Archaea; phylum Thermoplasmatota; class Poseidoniia; order Poseidoniales; family Thalassarchaeaceae; genus Thalassarchaeum. Next base: position 27,446 of record PSPX01000022.1, read on the forward strand.
CAGAGAGGGCAGGAGGTACTGGCGTAGCATAGTATGGTCTCTGGTGATGGGGTTGGAGATCACTGACAGTCCCCCTCGGGCAGGCCATCTGACTCGCTTGAACTGGTCCCTTTCATTCGACAGGGTGAGTCCTAGCGTCTCTTGGATTCCCAGTGACCTCAGGCTTGCCCTGATTCTGCGTTCAAGGTGTGACGAACTCAGCGGAACCGCGTCTAGGTGGACTTTGGAGAGCTTCTCGGGCATATTGTCGTAGCCGTACCCGATGGCTATGTCCTCGACGATGTCTATCGGGTGCATTATGTCGCTGCGCCATCGTGGCATTTCCACCACGTGCTCTCGCTCGCCCACTGCACAGTCCGCCCACCGCTCCACCCTGTTCACACCGTCGGTAACCGTTCTCGATTCAATCAGTCGACCACCCATCTTAATCAGGGCTGCCGCAATCTCGTCTGAACCCAAATCCAGACCCAGCACTTTCTCAATCAACCGGTCCGGAACTCGGTGCCTCACGGCATCCCCACGTGGAGTGTTAGCAACATCGCTATCGTATCCGGTGACGTTGACGCTTTCAATCGCCCCGCCTCTCTCGTGCAGTGACAGGCACACCAGTATCAGGCATGCTTCACAAGCCCGCTCGTCCCATCCAGTCACGTCGATGAAGAAATCCGTTGTGGACTCTGTGACTGTGGTGTGGTCACCATTGATTATCGGAGGGAACGACAGGATATCGTCGTTGGAATCAAGAATCACTGGAAATGAATCCAAGCCATCCATCAGGTGCGCGTATTCGACGCCCTTGGGATGTTCTTCCAAAATCTGCTTAATTGTCATCTCCTCACTCATCATCAAAGGCACGAAGGAATGCGATTTAGGGACCGTGACGACCTTGAACGGCTCAGAGAGCATAGACAGGTCGTGCACGCCTATAGAGGCGAATCTGCGCTTGCGCCCTAGTGTCAGGTGAAGTTTCTCTTGATGGTCCATCAGGGACTGGATGAACTCACCCTTCTCGGTGTCGGTGTTTCCGGTGTTAACACCTCTGACTATCGCTGCCATGATGACCGGCCTGACCTGTTCTAGAGATGGGTCAACCACCATTTCCACTCCGCTCTCAGAAACCTCGACAGATGGATCTTCGAAAGTCCCACCTACGAAACTCCTGGCAGCCCGAGCCAGAGATTCGTGGCTGAGCAGGTCGGGGCGATCAGGAAAGACTTCGACCTCGATGATTTTGTCGTTATTGCCCTCTACTGGGCACCCCATAGCTGGCAGCCAGTCTGACCAGCTTCCGCCAGAGTGCTCGGCGCCGTTGATTCCTTGGATGTACTGCAAGATGGAGTGCTGAAGGTTTAGAGTAGGCATTTCTCACCTCAATTACCAAGCCACATAGGCAGCGGGCGGTCGTAACCAATCAGCCTCAGGCCGCTGATGGAGGCTGTGTCGTAATCTAGGGCCCTGAGGTTTCTCCTACTGAGTTTCTCCAGCCCGTCAAGACCCAACTCGTGCATCCAACCTCGAACGGCCGAATCGAGCCAGACCAAGGTCTCCTCGAGGCCATCTTCGGGAGGTGGCGCCACTAAGATAGGACATCCTGCCGCGACTGCAATCAACATGTCCTCAGCACTCGGTACTCCATCCATCTCGATGAGCAGATGGCGCCCCTGCTCGGTTAGGTTCATCGCCCGGGCGGCGAGACCTATTCGCGGGAGCGCAGACGCCGCGCGACTGCCACCAGGGGCTGCTGCGTCAATGACAGCGCCATCCAAATCGAGATCTACAACCAGTCTGAACAGGTGATCGACCCTATCGACACGGTCACGCAGGAGAATCATCGATTCATCGGCCATCTTGCAGGTGATGGATACTAGAATGGCCTCAATCTCGGCGTCGTTGAGCGGTGGCATGTCAGCCAGATCAAGTACTATTCCTGCACAATTACCAAGCCAGTCTGCACAGTCGACGAGATTACCCTCGCCTACGAGAATCAGATCACACTCTCTGGGCGAAGTCCTAACTAGGGCTGGCTGAGTCGAAGCCGCTCCCTGCCAGGTGTTGGTGGAGTCAGATTCGATTAACCAGGGGATTGGGAACAGTAGGCCACCCTCTTTGGAGCCGAGCGGCATCAGGAGGGTGTACGGATCGAGAGGAGAATGCTTAGGAAGTCTGTCCGAGGTCGAGGGCACCAGTACGATGCTCTCAAAGCCCTCTGCTACCGATGAATCGGGCATCTTCGTGGCTCCCAAAGAGGAGTCAGACGGCACTAGGACCAACGCATCCTCCTCCAGAGTCAGTCCCAGCGGCTCTAGATGCTCAGCTAACTGGGTCATCTCTGCGGTTTCTATCCCCCTCATGGCCGCACCTTCTCCGGGAGGAGGGCAACTACCGGCGATGACCACGCGCCCCCCAGTCATACCGACTCCGGGCTCGGAGCCAACTGAGCCAAGGACAACAACGGTTCCGTCGCTCATGCCGGCCCCAGTCCTCTTCCCAGCATGGCCTCGGACGATTACCGTGCCGCCGGACATGCAGGCACCAACTTCGTCTCCGGCAGAGCCCTGCACTGTGATGAAACCTCCAGTCATCCGACGTCCGAGACGGTCTCCGACGTCCTTTTCAACGACTATCCGGCCGTTTCGCTGAAAAGCCCCGAGCATCGATGCACTGGATCCTTGCAGCGTGAAGGTGCCTCCGTTGTTCATGACCCCAGCGCACTCACCGAGGTCGCCAAGCAGCAGCACCCTTGATTTTGGGGGCAGATGGGAAATGGCCCCTATCTCCCCGTTCTTGGGCTTCTCATCTCCTCCGCGACCCCATCCGATCCTGACCAGCAGGTCCCTCTCTAGGGCCTCGGACAGCATTCCATCTAGGTCCCGACCAAGTTTCATGCTCTTCGCAGTGACCTCGCGCATGGCTACTCCTTGTGCGGACGTGACGCTAGTGGTCTTCATTCTGACGGGCAGCACGGCCTCAAGTCGCTGCTATTGAGGGTAAATTCGAGGTGCGAGGAGAAGGGTATGTTGATAGAGGGCTGGCAAGGGCGTCAGAACGCCCTCAAGGGGTCGTGTGAGGTCAAGGCGTGATTAGGGTCGCCATCAACGGCTACGGGACAATCGGCAAGAGAATTGCCGATGCAGTCGACGCTCAGGATGACATGGAAGTCGCCGGGGTGACCAAGACAGGGCCCAGTTTCGGGTGCGAACTAGCAGCGAAGAAGGGCTACCCTCTGTACTGCATCACCGACGATCTAGAGCGCATAGCCTCCTTCTCATCCGGCGGATACGAGTGCCATGGAGGACTCTCTGACCTACTGGCCTCAGCGGACGTGGTGGTCGACTGCGCCCCAAGTAAGATGGGAGCGGCAAACCTCGCCAAGTACGAGGCAGCCGGTATCAAGCACATGTTCCAAGGTGGTGAGAAGCACGAACTCACCGGTTTGTCCTACAGTTCTAGCGCCAACCACGCCGCGAACATGAATGCCGATGGCACGAGAGTTGTCTCTTGCAACACCACCGGACTATCACGCACTCTCGTACCGTTGTACAAACTCGGCAGCTCCCTCAAGGTCGAGTGCACCATGATTCGCAGGGCGGCCGATCCAGGTGACTCGAAGAAGGGCCCCATCAATGCCATTAAACCGGTGTTGAAGGTTCCCAGTCACCACGGCCCAGACGTCATGACGGTGATGCCGGAGATCGAAATCAACTCACTGGCCGTAGCAGTACCAACCACTCTAATGCATGTTCACGCCATCATCGCAGATCTTCCCTCAGGACACGGTCAGACGACTGAATCGATTCTAGACATATGGAGGCAGACTCCAAGGGTCATTGTAATGCATGGAGAGGGAGATCGACTGACAACCACCGCTGAAGTCATGGAGATGGCGCGCGACCTAGGTCGCAAGTGGGGTGACCTGCACGAGATATTCATCTGGGAGGACGGAGTGAAGTTGGTGGGCGATAGGCTGTACTACTTCCAAGCGATACACCAGGAGAGCGACGTGATTCCCGAAAACATTGACTGTATTCGCGCTCTGATGGGAACTGAATCCGATTGGCGCGCTTCTGTGGCTAAAACTGACAGTGCAATTTCGGATTACTACGGGCTATGAAAGCGCCTTCATGTTGGCAAGTTTCGCGGTACACCTAGTATGAACGGTCAAAAAGCCCCCTCGGGTCGGCTGTTGCATGCTCAGGGCTCGCTCTGTCATACTGGTTCTCACAACGTTGCTCTTGTCTACGTGGACCGGAGTGCTTGCGAGCGCCTCGGAAGACCTCTTTACAGGCAGTGATGAAGGAGGGGGTGCTACTGTACCTCCAAACTCACAGTGGTCACAGATTGATGCCTCAATAACTTCCTATCCACTGCGTGAGTCATCAGGCCTCCTGTACTCTCCGTTCGGCTCGTTCGACCCGCTGGACACTCCCATCCCTCTCGGCCCTGAGAACCTGTACGACCCGCAGGCCCTGAGGCGCACGGGAATGCTTCTGGTTCAATCCGACAGTTCTGACTTGACGGCCATGATGGACGCCTTCTCCGTCATGGGGGTCGATATCCTAGATGTGATTCCTGATGACGCCGTAGTGGTTCGCGTGGACACGCTGAGTAACGCCGATGTAGTCGAGTCAATCAACAGGCTGCCAAACGTCAGATGGACTGGTGCGCTGCCAGTGGCATGGCGAGTAGCTTCCGAGTTGATTCCACTATCGGGGAGGAATGGAATACTAGTTGATTTGGACGTGACACCGGCTCCAGATCTCGATTTCTATGAATTGGCAGAACTCTCGCTGGATCTACAGCTGGTTTCCGGAGAAATAGGGCCCAGAGGGGTTTGCGACGCCTATCTGTGCCAGCCCCGCTCTGTTGATGCAAAATGGATTCCAATTCTTGCTATGGATGGCAGAATTCTGCACATTGGCTCAGCTTCGCAAATAACCATTCACAATACCAACGCCAGTTCAATCAGTGGCATTAACGGTGCGCTGATTAGTTCAGGTGGGACACTGAATGGGAGCGACGAGGTCCTTGCCATATCTGACACTGGCCTAGACGATGACCACGGTGACTTCACGAATCGAATCAGAGGAATCTATGACCAGTTTGGACCCGACAACTCGAACGCCGACATGAACAGCGGGCACGGCACTCATGTGACAGCCACACTGCTTGGAGACGGTTCGGGCGACTCGACGACCATGGGCATGGTGCCTGCTGCTACCTTCCACTTCTATCAGCTTGAAGCTGACAGTTCCGGGGTCCTCGCCCGTTGGGGTTCGCTGTACGAAATGTTCACCCACTCGTGGCAGAATAGCGCACGTATACAGACTAATAGCTGGGGGAACGAAAACCTCGTCGGCGAATACAGCTCCGACTCCAGATCTGCCGACTCGTTCCTAGTGGATTTCCCACGCTTCCTAGTCCTCTTCTCGGCCGGTGATTTAGGTTCGAGCGGAGCCAGCAGCGTTACACCACCGGGGACTGCCAAGAATGTCCTGACGGTCGGAGCCTCGACCACCGGGGCGTACGGCAGCACTGCTGAAGGTACGGTCCCCGGATTCTCATCTAGGGGGGCGACCCTTGACGGGCGCATCAAACCAGACCTAGTTGCTCCCGGTGTGATGATCTGCTCGGCTATGGCCGAAGAAGCGCAGTTCGCCAACGGTGACTCGTGTTCGAGTGCCACTCACAGTGATGGAAGCACCCCGCTGTACATGACACTCAACGGCTCGTCGATGGCCACTCCCATAGTCGCTGGTGCTGCAGCGATGGTCAGGCAGTATCTCAGGGAGTCAGAGGGCATAAACGAGCCCCGCTCGGATCTGATTCGAGCCGTCCTGATTAACGGCGCGGAGGACCTTGGCATTCCTGACATCCCCAATCCGGCTGAGGGATGGGGGCAGGTCGATCTCCAGAACAGCCTATACCCGTCTTCAGGCGGGCAGAGTCAGTCAGTCCTGTACGACAACTCGCGCGAGTTGCTGCCCGGCCACGCCTTCCTCTACACCTTCGACATCGATGCGAGCCAAGGCATGGACATCACGCTGGTATGGAACGATAGAGAAGGGTCGGCAGTAGCGGACCAGAGTGCAGCCCGGTTGGTAAACGACCTCGACTTGAGGGCGACCTCACCCGAGGGGACAGTATACATCGCTAATCAGTTCTCTAACGGGTTCAGCGTCTCGGGAGGCAGTGAGGATCGACTGAACAATGTGGAGAGGGTACGATTGCCTTCCAGCACATCGGGCACATGGACAGTCGAGGTAGGCCATGCAGGAGGGACGCTGCAGGACTACGCCATCGTACTCAGTGGAGTGGCCACCGAGTTGGAGCAGGCGGACCTTTCCGTATTCGAGGGCTCTCTCTCGAGCTCCGTGGAGAGTCCCCTACAGGGCGACACCCTCCTAGTCGAGGCCGCTTGGAAGAATCAGGCTGCGGCTGGTACAGGTACCTACTCAATCGAAGTTGAGGACCTCACTGCAGGGTCGATGATTCACACCTCACAGCGCTCCTCTCTGGGTGGAGGCATGCTCGACTCACTGTCATTCCCTCATTCATTCTCGACTACTGGCCTGCATGTTCTCGAGTTAAGACTCGATTCGGACTCAGAGGTTGACGAGCTCAATGACGAGTCCGCTGGAACTGACAACAACCGTATTCTACTGCATGTCATCGTCTCTCAAATCGGAGTCAGACTCACTCCTCTCATGGAGGATGGTAGCACACCTAGCAACCCCGCTGAACTCTCCCAGGCCATGACGAGGACGTTAGACCCAAGGACAGCTAGTTGGGTCCTTTTCGAGCTCGAGATGCGCAATGAGGGAACCTCGGAGATTTCAGTAGGTCTGAGTGTTTCACCCGTACAACTACTGGGTAATGACGGCGTCCTTTACTCTCCGCAGGACGAATGGTGGAAACTAATCAACGAATCCGGACCGTGGACACTGGCTCCGTTCGGCGAGGAGGGTGACAGAGTCGTAGTCACACTGAACATGTCCGACATGGACACTGACTTGTCCAGCCCTTCGGATGTCGTCTACGCTCTGCCAGGGACCTTCGTCTCAGACCTGACTCTGTTCGACACTAATGCGCCCACAGTTTCTCACAGCATCAGGTTGACAGCATTCGTGGAGAGGGTCGAGGGACTTTACACCATAGTCGCAGGGACGGAAGGATTGGGGGCGGAGCCCGGCGAGTTCGCTGTATTCTCACTCTCTATCAAGAATACTGGCAACGGCCCGACTCAGTACATGGTCAGTTGCGAGACTACCGACCGCTGGACCATACACATCGGCAACAGCCAGTCGTCCGAGATAACCCTTGAACCGTTGAGCAGACTCCAGTTCCTCCCTCTTCCTATCAAAGTCAGAGTCTCCGATGCCGAAGCCGGACAGCCCTCCGCGGGATTCACTCAAGACATCGAGTGCGTCACAACTTCGGTCAATGACCCAACACTGGAGACCATTGAATGGGCAGTTGTCACCGTGTTGGAAAGTCTCGACTTCTCTCCCGAGCTGTTCGATTCCGAAGGAGTTGCTCTCGGACCTCTGGCGATAGCTGAGCCGAGGCCCGTCTTGAATAACGACGTAGTCACAACCGAACTTGTCATCTCCAATGACGGTAACGTCCCGATGCAGTTCGTAGTACATGCTTTCTCGTCCCTCAACACATGGCCAATCCAGATTTCTGAGGGCTCGGACGTACAATCAGAAGAGATCGCACTAGATATTCCCGCCGGGGCATCCTCCATCGTCACTATCGTCACCATAGTTCCCCCTGCTGCGGATAGGGGGGTGTTCAATACCATCACCATACGCACGACCCTCGCTGATGGCCCCACCGTCACCAACGCCACACGTCTAGTGGTACAGGAGATTGCCACCTTGGACCTCTCATGGAACGCCACCATGGCCATCGCTCTGGGAATTCCAGGAACGGCTAACATACACGCCCACAACACCGGAAATGTCGAACTCGGTATCAGTCTAACAATGGGTACCCTTCCCGACGGCTGGTCGGGAGGGTTCCTATCGGGCAGGGATTTCTCAATGGAGATGAACCAAGAGGCCACTATAGCTGTCGGCATCGATCTTCCCGGTAGCCTCCCTGTTGGGTCCGCAGGTCAAACGGTTTCAGTCATCATCGAAGTCACCCCTCCTTCTGGTGACGACGTTTACATTTACACGGTGGAGATGGAAATCGAGGTACTGCCCTCGATATGGATTGGTGTATCTTGCGATTCACCGTCGTTTGAGGACATCGGGGCCAACGGGCGGACATTCGAGGTCATAGTAACCAATCTGGGAAACTCTCTGGCCGAGGTAATCATCTGGTCTAGCGACCTAGAAGGCTGGGACGTACAAATTAGTCAGTCCCAACCAACGATTCTGGGGGCAGGCGAATCCTTCACAGTGGCAGTTACCGCAACCCCTAGAGAAGGGACTTCGAATGGTCTGACTCACATTCAATTCACTGCTAACTCGACCGACTCAGGTGGTGGACTCGCCACCATTACGGAGGGCACTCTGGAAGTGGGCATCAGCAAGGCCAGAGATTCTAACAGAGGCGGACTCGGTGGTATACTGGACAGCCTTGGACTTCCCGATTGGACCCTAGCACTGACCTTCCTCCTCCTGTTGGGATCCATCGTAGTCTCAGGAGTGAGGATGCGCAGATCCTCGGCGACATCCCTAAGCCCTGAAGAGGAACTGATTCCTGAGGGTTCGGCATTAATGGCTGGAACTCAATCCGAACGAAAGGCAGCCGCCTTGGAGACCTCAGCCTCAGGCGAGGTACTGACCGGAGGGGTCAGCAACGACGAGATCCAAGCCGCCATAGCCCAGTCGTCTCCGATGCTCAAACCACCTTCCAGCGCTGAAGGAGCCCCGCCCCTGCCCCTTGGCGGTCTGCCCGATGGCTGGACAATGGAACAGTGGACCGCATACGGTCACCTGTGGTGGGAGCAGAACAAGCCTTAGTCTGCGCTTTGCTTATCACTTGGGTCACTCTCGAAGCACCATGAGTGACTCGATAGTGCTGTTCGGCCCCCCGGGTGCCGGCAAGGGTACTCAGGCTAGCAGGATTTCATCTCTCACCGGCAAGCCTCAGGTATCGACCGGAGACATGCTTCGCGCCGCTGTAGCTTCGGGCTCTGAAATGGGGTCCAAAGCCAAGGGCTACATGGAATCCGGCCTATTGGTCCCCGATGAAGTGATTATCGGGCTAATCTCGGAGAGGTTGCAGGAGCCCGATGCCGTGTCCGGCCTACTGTTGGACGGCTACCCGAGGACAATCGCTCAGGCTGAGGCACTGGCCGAGGTGGAAGGAGTCTCCGTCGTGATTTCTATCGAAGTTCCTGACGAGGCCATCGTTGAGCGGAATTTACCACATCAGATTCAATCCCCCTCCTCCTGAGATCTCCGCACGAGTCGTTCAACGAAAGGACGACACTGAGGGCACGGTGCGGAACAGGCTGTCCGCCTATCACGAGCAGACCGCACCTCTCGCGGGTTGGTATGAGCAGAGAGCGGTACTCATAAGAATCGACGGAAACCGCTCTATTGAGGAAGTAGGAAGCGCCATCGAGGCTGCGATTGCATCACTGAGGGGTCGAGATGACTAACCGGCGGCGCAATAAAGACTCGAGGAGGAAGAGGAGAGCCTCAAAGGCCATTGACGAACTATCCACAGTCCTGCTATCCTATGGGACTACGGATCCCGAGACTGTCGACGCTGCTGCGAGGGACATACTCAGAATTGGGAAGCGACATGGCGAACGCCCGGAATCGCAAATCACCAGACTGATTTGCAGGGGTTGCGAAGCGGCACTGATCCCTGGTCGCAATGCGAGATTCAGAATCTCAGTCGGCATGCTGATTATAACCTGCAAGGACTGTGGCAGGATAGAACGTTCGGGACCTGATTTCTAGGGGGCGATTAAAATTAGTGAAAAATTTCCTCAATCAATCCTTCGACAGGCGAAGGACAAATCTACTCCTGTTACCATCAGGATAGGTAAGGAAGGAATCACCGACTCAGTGGTATCGGAGTTGAGCGACCAACTCAGCAAGAGAGGACTAGTCAAGGCGAAGGCCAACCGAGGTTTGCTAAGTGGCTCCTCCGAGAGGACACAGGCGTTCGAAGGCCTCGCCGATGCTACTGGCTCCAGATTAGTTCTCAGCAGAGGGAACACCGCGGTTTTCTGGTCCGGTAGGAGTTAGTCCGAGAAAACTAACCTCTCTGCAGATAGCCGCCATGCTCACTTATTTAGAGGCGTTAAGGCTCGCCGCGCCATGGTGACTGAGCAGCAGGCGATTCTAGCGATTTTCGTAGTATCATTCGTACTCATTCTGTCTGAGTACCTTCACCGGACCATTGCTGCTTGGTTCGGTTCGGTTGTCATGCTTCTGTACGGGCACTGGACCGGAGTCTTCAGCACTCATGGCGATTCTCTCGAGCACACCATGCTGGGCTGGATCGAGTTCGAGGTCATCGGACTTCTGCTTGGTATGATGGTATTCGCTGCGATCCTCGAACTCTGCGGATTCTTTGAGTTCATCGCCATTAAAGCAGCAAAGATGAGTGGTGGTGACCCATGGAAACTAATCGTCCTTCTTGGAACCATTACTACTCTGATTTCACTGGTGATCGACAACGTCACTGCGATAATTATCATTGCCCCAGTGACCTTGAGAATTTGCAATCGGATGGAGATAAATCCAGTACCTCCTCTTCTAGCTGAAGCTATTCTGTCAGACACAGGTGGAGTTGCCTCGATGGTAGGGGATCCGCCCAATGTCATGATTGCCGCCGAGGCAGCTAGCCGAGATTTGGATCACTTCGGATTCAATGGATTCCTAATGAGGCTAGGGATACTAACTCTGATTGCTTGGATTATTACTTTGGGTTACCTGCGATGGTACTACAGGGATTGGACTGAATCAAAGCCACATAGTGTAGAATCCCTTCTGGCAGAAGATGAGTGGGATGCAGTTGATGACCGGAAATTAATGTATACAACTCTGGCGATATTGTCGCTGACCGTGGTGATGTTCTCTGCGAAGGAATTCCTTCATCTTGATATCGAGATACATGCTATTGCACTCGCTGGAGCAGGGCTAGCTCTTGTTGCGGCCAAGCCAGAGGACAACGAGCTCCGTGATGGCCTGATGCACAGGGTGACCGAGAAAATTGAGTGGGCAGCCCTGTTGTTCTTCGCTGGCCTGTTCATCCTAGTCGGAGCAGTGGGTAATGTAGGCTATCTGTCCGATCTCGCCTACTGGATATACAACAACTTCGGCAGTGATCAGGTGATGCTGGCGGTGGCCGTTGTCTGGTTTTCCGCAATTGCCAGTGCAATAGTTGACAATATCCCCTTCACCGCTGCTATGATACCCGTGATAGTGAGCATCGGAGAGGCCGACCCGTCAATCGAAATAGAGCCGCTGTTCTGGGCTTTGGCCATGGGTGCGGGATTCGGCGGCAATGCCACACCGATAGGCTCGAGTGCGAATGTCATGACAGTAGCCATCAGCGAGCGTGGGCCACGACCAATCACCACTAGAGAGTGGATGAGAGTCGGCCTTCCAGTGATGGTAATCACTTGTATCGTCGCCACCGTCTTCATCATAGCATTCCACGGCACTCTGTACTCGTCCCTTTGACGAGTACCATCCGCCTCTTCCGACAGCGTGAAGCGTGAACTCCTGCAGCGAGCACCGTGTACGAGTGCCCGATTTGCGGACTGGTTTCATCGGGGACTTCATCGTGCCCCACATGCGGCAGTGACGAAGAACCTCCCAAGGAGGGCGCGGCGAACAGTTCTCTCAAGTCCACGCAGACTAACGAAAACCTCGATCTTCCTTTCGACCTAGAAGGCCAAGCACCCCCAGTCCCTTCATCCGATTTGCCCTTTGGCTTAGAGGAGGTGTCTAAGAGGCCACTACCCCTGGTCCTCTGGCATATGGCCTAGAGCATATGCCGGATGAGTCAGAATAGTGATTCGTATGTGCCTATCACCGCCCCCTTTAGGGGGGGCGTGTGGACCCCGCTTAGTTCAAATACCAAAGGTAGGTCGCCCACCTGCATTTAGTGCGTTTTGGTACTATTAGGTATCAGGATAAGAGGTTGAGGCCGCCCCGCCCTGCGGGGAGACGAGGTGGCCTGAGAAACCTGAATTGATATGCCTGGACACCAGAGGACTCACAAAGGTGGGATTGTAGAATCACAAGATGCTACAACCCGACTGGGGGATGGCTCGGCTCGAGAGCCGAAGAAGGTCGTGACAAGCTGCGATAAGTTGCGGGGAGAGGCATGAATCTCTTGGATCCGCAAATTGCTGAATTGGACCTCCTGGCACTCTGTGCCATTCCTCATTGAGGAAAGGGAACCTCCTGAACTGAAGCATCTCAGTAGGGAGAGGAAAAGAAATCAAACGAGATTCCGTTATTAGTGGCGAACGAAAGCGGAACAGGACAAACCGAATCTCCATGGGAAACCTTGGAGAGATGTGGGGTGAGGACCGTCTGTAGTCTAAGTGCAGGAAGTGGAAGTCGTCCTGGAACGGCGCACCACAGAGGGTGAAAGTCCCGTACACGTACTGCATATGGCCAAGAGACGGATCCAGAGTAGCGTGCGTTGGATATCGCGCGTGAATATGGGAGGCAGAGACTTCCAATCCTGAATACTACTCGAGACCGATAGTTGACAAGTAGCGTGAGCGAAAGCTGAAAAGTATCCTTAGCGGGATGTGAAAAGACCCTGAAACCAGTCGGGAACAAGCTGAATAGGCGTGAAAGCGAAGATATGAGCAGCGTCTATTCGTGCGTTTCGAAAAATGCCCCTGGGAGTTCTGATCATTGGCGAGGTTAAGCAGTTGAACTGCGAAGCCGAAGGGAAACCGAAAGGTCCGCAGCCGCGTAAGCGGTCAGGGACTGGGTGAGCTCGCCCGGAGTCAATGGTGGGAGACCTGAAGCCTATCGATCTATGCCTGGCCAGTCTGAAGCCCGACGAAAGTTGGGTGGAGGGACGAACCGTTGCTGATGTGCAAATCGCTCGGAAGAGTTGGGTATAGGGGTGAAAGTCCAATCGAGATGGGCAATAGCAGGTTCCGCGCGAGACTACTCGTAGGTAGACCTCCGTAGAGATGGAATGCGATGTAGAGCACTGATTGGGTATTTAGGGGGAGCGATCCCTCGGTACGCTGTCAAACTCCAAAGTTGCATTCGTCGTAGAAGCGGGGAGTGAGCCACGGTGGGTAAGCTACCGTGACGAAAGGTGAAGAAACCAGCTCAGCGTTAAGGTCCCAAAATTTCAGTTAAGTGTTAATGACAACCAGAAGGTGGGCTTAGAGGCAGCCATCCTTGAAAGAGTTCGTAACAGATCACTGGTCAAGCTTGCGGGCCCGAAAAATGGACGGGACTCAAACTGAATACCGATACGTTGACCCTCCGAAAGGAGATGGGGTAGCGCGGCGACATGGTCGGGTAGAAGCTAGGTCGTGAGATCTAGTGGACCGTCTATGTATGAGAATCTAGGGAAGAGTAGCAGCATAGTGCGGTGAGAATCCGCACCACCGAAGGGGCCAGGATTCCTCGGCAATGTTTATCAGCCGAGGGTTAGCCGGTCCTAAGGACATTCTTAACCGAAATGTTCGAAAGGGAAATGCGTTAATATTCGTATGCCCCTCTGCAAATCTGGTAACGGCTCGGGCTAGTTCGTGCATTCCTGTCATGGGATGTCGAAGCGTTCAATAATCGATTGGAGAACCGTAATGGTGAGAAGATCGAGAAGGCGTGAGCGAAGACGAATGAGGCCCGGGTCCCGTGAAAAGCCGCAGAGGTGACCGTACCGAGAACTGACACAGGTGCCCCTGGGTGAGCAGCCTAAGGTGTGACGGGCAAAGTACCGCGAAGGAACTCGGCAAAATAGCTCTGTAACTTCGGGAGAAGGAGTGCCAGCTTAGAGATAAGCTGGTCGCAGTAACAAGGGGACTCCGACTGTTTAATAAAAACATAGCCGACTGCTAGTTCGAAAGGATGTGTATAGTCGGTGAATCCTGCTCAGTGCCGGTATCTGAAATCGGGTTTCAACCTGGCGAAGGACCGGTAAACAGCGGGGG
>PSPX01000023.1 GCA_004195715.1 Methanobacteriota archaeon
ACCGCCGCCTCGCTCTGCCAGACCATCTCTGAGCAATGGCCCGATGCCTCGATGCCTCTGGAGATCTGTGAGCCCAGAATGGTCATTGACGGTCTGATGTTCCATAACAACGAGGGCGAGGAGAAACTGATTCCGGCGGTGTGGCACGGCATCGACGAGGGCCGAGTCGATCGAGTCTGGATGCCTGAGAACGACTGTTGTTCAGGAAGACTCGCCTCTGCAGATGACGAGATAGTGCTCGACGAGCACGCGGCCTCGGGGATGGAGATTGGCCTCGGGGACACCGTATCGATAGGTGCCGGACATGGCAGTATGGACTTCACAGTGGTCGGGATTGGGTACCACTCTCAGCACCTCTTCTTCTCCCAAATGAGTTCAATCCTCCCTGCCGATCCGGGCACCTTTGCTACTGGCTATCTCTCGGACACCGGGATTGAGCGTCTGGCCAACCTCAGCGCTGGCTCGGCCAACCGGCTCCTCCTAGACGTGGCAGGTTCACCCGAGTATGACCTACAGTCGACCGATGAGGTCGAGGGCGAGCGTTTGAGCGAGATCATCTCCTCAGTCAGGGACACTATGATGGCCGCCGACGATGCCTCCTTCATCACCTACGACAGATCAGGAGTCGATTCTGTCGAGTTCCTGCGCGCAGACGCTGAGGGCGCGAGTAAAAGCTATCCAATCATTACGGGAATGATTGCGATGGTTGCCGGCATCACCATCTTCCTGAGCCTGCAGAGGTTGATTCAGTCGCAGGCCCGGGAGATTGCCATCTTGCGAACTCTGGGGATACCGAAGTCGGCGATTATGCCAGGATTCATACTCGCACCTATCGCCATAGGGATGATTGGCTCCTCTATTGGCATCGTGCTGGGTGTTGTATTCGGAGGGCCCGCGATGGTCGCAATGTACGAGGACCTTCTCGGCATCCCAGCCATAGGCTTCCACACTGACTCCTCTCTCATTGTGCAGAACTTCGTAATCGCGATGGGAGTAGTCCTGATTGCCGGGATTAAACCGGCCCTCGATGCTTCGAGAATGCAACCTCTCGAGATACTGAGGGGCCAGCACGAAGTCAGACTCTCCTCACGGGGAATCCAGAGGCTGACCTCGCGTCTGCCGACTACAGTTGGTCTGACCATCAGATCGAGCATGAGGAAGCCGATGAGACTGATATTCACATTCTTCGCCGTCGGACTGTCTATGCTGATATTCGGTACGATGTCGTTGATGATGGACTCAATGGGAGGCCTGGTGGGCGGAATCGAGGACCAGAACTGGGATGCTCAGGTCAATGTGCCGTTTGGAGGCGAGGATGCGGTCATCGGATGGGCTGAGGAGGAAGGAGCTGACCACGAGTTAATGCTGGTTTTCCCAGGGAATGCCGAGGGAGACACGAGACAGTTCCTAGCCTACGGACTCGATGTCATCTCGACCGGTGATGATGCCATGTCGCCACTTAATCTTCTAGAGGGCTCACTCCCTGTCGCCGGAGCCACCCCCACTCAGGTGCTGGTCGACGAGGGGACCATGATGTTCCTCGAGTGGGAGGTCGGTCAGATCCAGACCGTCATGTTCGGACCGTTCTCTCTCGATGTCGAGATTGCCGGGATAACTCGAGGCGAAATTTCTCGAACTGTCTACTTCCACCGCTTAGACCTCTCTGACGCCATAGGACTCGAAGCAACGACAGTGCTTCTGAGTCTGCCGGAAGGGGTCGAGTTGGACGAACAGATAGGGGAGATGTCGATTGGTATCACCCAGAAGCAGGATATGTTGGACTCCTTCGACTCGCTGCTTGTGAAGCAACAGGCAATCTTCAACGCCATTCTAGGATTGGGAGTCATCATAGCCATCGCAGTACTCTTCAACACCTTGTTGATGAATCTCTCCGAGCGCGACTCGGAGTTGGCCACCCTCAGAGTACTAGGTGCCCCGATATCGAGGATTAGGTCGATGATGCTGGGAGAGCATCTAGCAATCGGGCTAATCGGAGGGGTGCTGGCCGCGGTGTTCACGATTGTCATGACCCAGTACCTAATCTCATCATTCGTTCAGTGGGCCTTCTTCTTCACGCTGCAGCCTGACATCATGGCCGCACTAGAACTGATTTTGGTCGTCGTTGTGATTTCAGTGATATGCACTCCCTACGGAACTTGGCGCGTGAGCAGGATGGACCTCGTCGAGAAGGTCAAAGACCTCTCTCAGTAGGAGTAGTCCATGCGAGTCGTCACTTGGAACCTCAATGGCATCAGAGCAGCCCACCGCAAGGGCCTAGCAGACTTCGTTGACAGAATCGACGCAGACATCTGGCTGTTCCAAGAGACACGGGCCCTCCCGGAGCAGATGCCAGATAACTGGGCACCTCCGAAGGGCCATGAGGTTCTCTGGCATCCGGCTGAGAAGAAGGGCTACTCGGGCGTGATGACTTGCTCAAGAGTGGGTCTTTCTGAGGTCGGACGTGGTATAGACACGGAGCTTGACGATACCCGTGACCCAGATGGCAGGGTTCTGCACACCAAGCACGGCAGCCTACACTGCATCAACATGTACCTGCCGAACGGTTCCTCCAGTTCCGAGCGCCAAGCATACAAGGAACAATGGATTGATGACATGTTGGCCTGGTCCAAGCGATTCATCGACTCAGATGAGCCCGCACTACTCTGT
The DNA here is from genome assembly GCA_004195715.1 of Methanobacteriota archaeon. Lineage (GTDB taxonomy): Archaea > Thermoplasmatota > Poseidoniia > Poseidoniales > Thalassarchaeaceae > Thalassarchaeum. The sequence continues at coordinate 2,668 of PSPX01000023.1, forward strand.
GGCGATCTCAACATCGCCCATGAAGAGGACGATATATGGAACCCATCGGGCAACCGTAAGACCTCGGGATTTCTCGAACACGAGCGCAGGTGGTTCACTCAGCTGCTCGACAGTGGCTGGTACGATCTGTTGAGGATTCATGTTGGCCCGACTAAGGGACCGTACACATGGTGGTCGAACCGTGGCAGGGCGAGGGAGTTAGACCGCGGTTGGAGAATCGACTACGTGCTCGCTAACACAGCTGCGAACTCCCTCTTCAAATCTGCCGAGGTGCTTCGCGAGGGTGGATTGGTCGTGTCTGATCACGCACCCCTGATTGTTGATTTGGATCTCTAAACCGCTCCCTTTGGGAGCGGGTACCTGTCCAAATGCTTGAATGCGTCACCTTTCAAGTGATGAAGCACTAGCGAGGATGTATGGCGGATACTCTTGAGGACCGACTCGCTAGAATTCTGCCCGGTGGCAGGGGCGTCCGGGTTCCTATGGATCACGGGGCATCGGGTTACCCCGAGACAGGTCTAGGGGACATGGATTCTGTCGTCAAGGCAGTCATTTCGGGTGGTGCAGACGCCATCGTCCTGCACAAGGGCGCTTTGAGTCATCATGCCGATGCGACAGGATGGGGTGGTTTCGTATGCCACGTCTCGGTTTCTACAGTTCACGGAGGGACTCGCGCTCAATCCAAGGTGAGCGTGGCAAGCGCCGAGGAGTGTTGGCAACGCGGAGCCATGGCCCTGTCTGGACAGGTCAATCTCGGTGACGAATCCGAGCCTGAGATGATTGAGGCACTGGGGGCACTCACCACTGAGTCATTTCCTCTAGGCCTTCCCGTGCTTGGAATGGCCTATCCGCGTGGCCCCAATCTCAAACTGATTGAAGGAGACGAGACTGGCGGCATCGCACACGCTGCTAGACTGGCTTGGGAGCTCGGATGCCATGTTGTCAAGGTACCTTGGACCGGCACAGCCGACTCATTCCGGTCTGTCACTGAGGCTGTACCAATTCCCATTCTGATTGCTGGCGGACCATTTGGAATACCGTTTGAAGACACCTTGGGCATTGTAGAGGAGGCAATGTCAGTTGGAGGCGCTGGAGTATGTATGGGCAGACAGGTATTCGCCTCAAAAGACCCCGCGGCACGTGTTACTGCTCTCAGACAGGTCATTCACGAAGGTGTCAGCGCCGCGGATGCAGCAGCGTTACTCGGAGAGTGATACTATGGAACTCTGGCTTGATGCTACTACCTCCGCCTCATCCCCTCTCCCAGAGGGAACCAGTCGCGTCTGGCGAGGAAATGCTCCAGATGTTGCAGAGGTAGCTTTGGACGACTACCGTGGCCAAGACGAGGCTCGTTCCCTCGTTGGGATGGTGCCATGGATACTGGTCAGGTGCTCCGACTGGACCATGATACCGCTCGAGAACATCGTCGCAGCGACTTCGGGAAGCGGAACCAAGGTGGTGGCTGCAATCTACAATGAGATCGACCTTCCCGGCGCCGCATTCGCACTACAACACGGCGTCGACGCGGTTCTACTGCCGCCTGAGTCTGGTTCAGAGGCCCTCTGGGCAGCAGCTAGGGCGTTCACTTCGGAGACAGTCTTCGGCCATGTCGAACAGACACCCAGCGAAATCTCGACCGCCACAGTCATCGCCATCGAGTCCGGTGGTGTCGGTGAGAGGCTCTGTGTCGATTTAATCGAAAGGCTTTCTTCTGGCGAGGGTATGGCAATAGGCTCCTCTTCCAGCTCCCTTTGCCTCATCCATGGGGAGACTCTCCCCTCAGAGTATGTCCCCTCTCGCCCGTTCAGAGTGAATGCGGGCGCAGTACACGCTTACGCTCTAATGGCGAATGGATCCACCAAGTATCTCAGCGAACTCAGCTCAGGTGACGAGGTGGCAGTGGTATCTCCAGATGGAAGCCAGCGATCAGCTGTCATCGGACGCCTCAAGATTGAGCGCCGACCGTTCCTCGTAGTGAGATTCGAATACGGCTCTACCGAGGGACAGATCATGGCCCAGCAGGCAGAGACTGTACGCCTCATCTCCCCCGAAGGCGAGGCACTTTCGGTAACCGAACTGCGTGTCGGCGATGAGATTCTGGTCCGTGTCGACAGTAGCATGAGACATATCGGCCAAGCTCTGCATGGCGAGGTGATTGAGAGATGACCGTCCTTGGGAGAGGCAACGCCAACGGCGGAGTTTCCGTGCTCCACGCAGCCGGCCTCGGCAAGGGCTGCTCGGTCGGTATCGAACTCTCTACAGAAGTGAGTCTAGTGGCCGGTGGGACTGTAGTATCTCATGACGAGCACGGGATTCTGGATTCAGTCATGGCTGTGTGGGTCGAATCAGGCTACCCGAGACCTGATGATACTGGGTGGATGGTGAGTAGCGAAGTCCCCCTCGGACAGGGCTTGAAATCCAGCGCTGCCCTAGCCTGTGCTGCTGTAATGGCGCTGAACGATGCCTCATGGACCGCTCTCAGTGATTTTGACATCGTAGACATCGCCGTCGCGGCCCAGCGAAGGGCTGGGTGTACAATCACCGGCTGTATGGATGACGCATGGGCTGCCATCTCTCCAGGATGGAAACTGGTCGATTCTATTCAGAGTTCGCGCGACTCAGTCTTGCTGGAAGGAGACATCGACGACGGACTCACCGTTCTCATTGCTCTGCGAGGTCCGAGGCTGGCCAAGGTACAATCCGACTCATTCACAGGTCAGAAGAAGCTCTTTGAGCGAGCAATGGCGTCACTATCCAACGGCTCCGTTCTTGATGCCATGTCGGCAAATGGGATGGCCGTGGCTGCTGCGACTGGCGACGACGAAGCTCTGAGGATATGCAACTCAGTAATCACGAGAGGAGCAATCGCAGCGGGAGTAAGTGGTTCGGGACCTGCTATTTCCATTGTCTGCTACGAACAAGACTCCGAGCAACTGACTGAGTTACTGACTGAGTCTGGCATGCAGGTGATTCATTCCAGATTCATCGAATCAGAACCGGTCGGCGAGGAGGCCTCGTCATGGGGATGAGACTCGGCGACAATCTCAGAGTGACCCTATTTGGTGAGAGCCATGGATCATGTGTGGGGGCGCTGGTCGAGGGAATGCCTGCAGGCACTGAGATCGACGAGACGGAGCTATCCGAGACCATCCTGAGACGACGGCCAGGACGAAAGGGACTCTCGACACGTTCCGAAAGTGATGATTGCGAAATCCTGTCTGGCGTATACGAGGGCAGGGCAACGGGTTGGCCAATACTGCTGCTCACGCGAAACTCAGATGTCAGATCGTCGGATTACTCCTTCCTGCCTGATCACCCTCGTCCAGGTCATGCCGACATGGTTGAGGACGTCCGCTCTGATGGGGCCAATGACCCCAGAGGAGGTGGTTCACAATCTGCCAGACTCACCTTCGGTCTAGTCGCCGCTGGAAGCCAGGTGAAAGCCCTAATGGACGAAGTTGGCTGGTCTTGCTCAGCGCATCTTCACAGTGTCGGAGAAGTCCGCGCGAGGCCTCTGTTCGAGCTTGACCGAGATAGTCGACTGGACCCGTCGACAGACATGGGGAGGCTGAATTGCCGTGACCCAGAAGCCGCAGAGAGGATGTCCGAGTACCTTGACTCCGTCAGAAAGGATCTGGACACCGTTGGCTCCGTGGTGGAACTGCTCATCGAAGGTCTCCCTATAGGCGTAGGAGAGCCGTGGTTCGACGGCATCGAACCGGCCTTGGCACGAGGCCTGATGGCGATTCCCGGTGCTCGTGCCGTTGAGTTCTCTAGTGGGACTAGAGCATCGGTCATGCGGGGCTCCGAGCACAATGACGCTTGGCTCCAGGGCGACTCAGAACCGGTTCCCAAGGGGGCGGACACGGCTCAGGCCGACGGTGCCCTTGGCGGACGCTCCACCAGCGCTCCGATAAGCGCAAGACTTCACTTCAAGCCCCCTAGCAGCCTGCCCCGAGAACAGTTCACACTGCATCTGCCCAGCGACGAGGTGAGATCTCTCAAGGTGAGCGGCAGGCACGATCCTGTCATCGGACCCAGGGCAGCACCAGTGGTCGAAGCTGTGGCGATGTTGGTGCTCACTGACCTAGGTATGCTAGGTGGCTACATCGGAGCCGATTAATCAGGCGTTCTTCTCGCGCATTTGTTGAATTCGCAGAGGTAGATTGACTGCGAACATAGCAGCAATCACCGTGAACACCATGACAGTGCCGAGAGCGACACCGTAGACACTTGTCAGTTCGACGCTTTCTCGCAGCCGCATAGCCGCGACGTCGTCAAATATTCCTACAAAGGCAGGGATGATGAGATTAATCAGCAGGGTCAGTCCAGCAACTGAGGCAGCTATTACGGGAGTGATGAGCAAGGATTTGTGGTAGCGCGAGGTGATTTTAGTCACCTGCATGACATAGACCTCGCCAGTTCGAATCGAGGTGTCCAACATAGAGAACCGGATGATGCCACTTGTCAGTTCCATGTACATTACTAGAAACACAGCGTAGAGCAGCAACAGCATCTTCTGGTAAATCTCTCCTTCGGGTAAGAAGTCGATACCGAAGTCGACCTTGCTTCCAGCGAACCTCAGGGTCACTAGGATAAGTAGGGCGTAAGAGGCCACCAAGGCCCGCTGGTCTCGCTGGAAGATGCCGTACAGTCCACCTATCAGGCCACTCAGGATGATTATCAGATGCAGGACTCCTCCTAGAGTCTCCCATCCCAACATGTTGCTGAGTGCGAACCAAGCGGTCCCACTCACAGGGGTGACCATGAATGTCAGTATGCACAGAATCAGCAGTGCGCCGGCAGAGCCCATCTGCAGCGATGCGACCATCCTATCCGGAGGTAGGAATTTCGTTGTGTTGACAATCGGCCCTCCGAAGAAGGACTCGATGATAGTAGGCACGTGGACCTCGGGAATCGCATCTTTCGGTATTTTTGTGCTGGACTTCAGACGACCAGCTACTTTCCTACGGCTTGGAGGGGCAGAACTGACCCTCTTTCCTTCATACAGATGTGCGGTGTCGTTAACCCCCTCTTCTGTAGCATTGTCGTCGGCCATTCAAAATCCCCCTAGAAACCTCTCGCTCCCGTCAGAGCCGTGTTGAGCAGCATGTCTGGCTCCCAATCCATCACGTTCGCACCAAGGCCTCGCAGCTCACTGAGCAAGATGTCCCGCTCGGTTTTGAGAACCTCATATCCAGTGCGATCTAGGCGGCGCGCATCGAACTCAAACTCTAGACTACTCGGGGAGAGTATGGTCACGTCGAAGTTCCTCGACCTCAAGTCGCGGACCGCATTGACTACCGTCGGGTCATCCTCGAGAGGACTCATGATAATCACCGGGCTACCTCGGTTGATGTGAGGCATGATACGATCAGTCACCACCTTCAGAGGGGTGTTTCCCTTTGCCATGGCGCCCGCTAGTTTGGTGAGCAGCACATACAGCTGTTTCTTGCCAGTGTCACGATCGACCGACACGATCTCGTCGCTATAGGTAACAAGCCCGACCGAGTCACGCCGAGACAGGAAGTACTGAGAGAGGCTGGCGGCAGCCCTAGTGCTGAAGACGAGAGAGTTGCGGCTCACCGGACCAGTCTCGGCAACGCTCCTGCTGTCGACAATCAGTATGATGTCGCTGACCGCGTCACGCTCATACTCGTTGACCATCATCTTGCCAGCGCTGCGAGCGGTTGCATTCCAGTTGACCTTCTTCATCGGATCTCCCGGAACGTACTCTCTCAGGTTGTAGAAGTTTGAACCCTCGCCAGGGTTTCGTATGTTCACAGCGCCGGTGAAAATCTTCGGCACCCTGCTCTTGATCATGGCGTCCTTGATGTCCTCCATCTTAGGGAAGACTAGGAAGTCGTCATACAGGTGAATTTCGCGTTCGTTATGGAACAACCCGAAGGCATCCTGGACCCGGATACATACGGGTCCAATTGTGTAGAATCCCCTGAGAGGGGTCTCAATCGTGTATGAGATCTCAGTTTCGCGCTGAGGTCCGAGTTCCATAAGTACGTAGTTCGCGCCCTTCTTGATGCGCATTACCTCTGGCACTCGGTCCCTGACCTCCAGAACCTTGGAGAGATTAGAGCGATTCTGGATTCGCAAGGTGACATCGATTTCACCGTCCTCGAAAATCCTCACAGAGGATACCCGACGAAGCGCCGAAATTGTGTGCAGCTGAATTCCCTCGTCTGAATCGGCATCATCCAATCGTCTGCCAGATGAAGCCACATCGGCATGCGAGGTGCGGAATGCCGCCCACGTCAGGAATGATAGCAGCACCACAGCCACTGTCACCAACTGTGTATTGCGCAGGACGAGACCAAGCAGATACAGAGCGATGGCCAGCGCTGCAAACATTGCTGACTTCCTGCTCCATGCCACGCCCACTCACCTCCTGCTTAGGGTACCTATGCGTCCCACTCAGACAGTCGGGACCTGGACCTGGCGGAGAATGTCTTGAACGACCTCTCCACTCTCCAGGCCCTTGATTTGATGCTCAGGCTTCAGAATCAGCCTGTGAGCGATAGCCAGCTCTGCAACCGATTTCACGTCATCAGGCGTAACGAAATCGCGACCGCGCATCGCTGCAGCGGACCGGCCTGTCTTGAGCAGTGCCTGAGAACCTCTCGGCGAGGAACCAACTAGGACCCGCGGGTCCTCGCGAGTTCGGGCTACAATCTCGACCATGTACAGTCTGACTGCAGGGTCGACGTAGACTTCCTCGATAGCCTGCTGCATTGCGACAACTCGGGCTGGATCAGTGATGATTTCAACTTCCACAGCGTCCTTCTTTCGGGCGATACGTCGGTTGAGAATCTCGACCTCATCAGCACGGTCGGGATAACCAACGCTCATCTTCATCATGAAACGGTCGAGCTGAGCCTCAGGCAGTGGGTATGTACCTTCTTGCTCGACAGGGTTCTGAGTCGCCATAGTCAGGAATGGCGCGGGCAACTTGTGAGTAACCACACCGACCGTGACTTGCAACTCCTGCATCGCCTCCAGAAGGGCCGCTTGGGTTTTCGGGGGCGCTCTGTTAATCTCGTCAGAGAGCAGCAGGTTACAGAAGATCGGTCCCGGCTTGAACGTGAACTCGCCCTTCTTGGCGTCGTAGATGTTAGTTCCAGTGATGTCCGCAGGGAGCAGGTCAGGCGTGAATTGAACACGCTTGAAGTCGCACCCTAGGGCGTCAGCGAAGGTATTCGTCATCAGGGTCTTGGCAAGTCCAGGGTAATCTTCGAACAGTAGGTTGCCGTTCGAGAGGATGTTTACCATGACGTTGTCGATAACGTGCGCCTTCCCGATGATTACCTTCTGCACCTCGGTGCTGATGGCTCCTCCGATTGCGGCGACAGCAGTTAGCTTGGCACTCATCTTCTTCTTTCCGCGAACCTTCTCGGCCTTCTCCGCGTAGCCCTTCTCGACACCGTCTGGAGGGGGGTTTTCCTTTTTCTTCTCGGCTGGTGGTGTTGCATTCATTTTTCATCTCTCCATTTTTTTAATTGCTCTTACCCCACCGTCTGATTGCCTGCATTAACTTTCGCAGTTCTTGGGGGGAATAGGTTTTGCTCTTACTGTATGCCAGTTCGACGAGCCGCGGATCGCCGATCATCGATTGAATATCCGATGGCGGCTTCGACGCCATCTGATCCCTAGTGAGATCGTGATGCACCCTAATCTTGGTGAATAGAGCTTGCTGGACTCGCAGGCGATAGGTACCGGGGTCGAGTTTCGTTGGACGTTGGTTGAATCTGGTCAAATCGAAGACATGTCGCCAGTTCTCCTTCTCGGGCACCACCATCATTGCGACCAATAGGAGCAGGCCTACGTTCAGGACCACCAGCCACTTCAGGAAGTTGTTAGAAGTTAGTAGGACGACTGTCCCCATGCTCTCCACGAAAGGTGCCGATACGAGTCCGGTGATATGGCGACTCTCGTCGAACACTACTTGGAAGTTTGAGACATCATTCCTGACCTCTCCTGAAAGATCGAGGTTGTCGTGCTCCATCATCGAGTGAATTAGCAATTTGTAGTACACCTCATTGCCTCGCCACTCATTGTTGTCATGAATTTCCTGCATCCAGCAACTTCCTATGACTCCCTCACAGGTAGGACTTGAACCCTCTTCCACAGCCACTGGAAGAGTCCATAGGCGATTAGAGAAAGCTTCCTCGTCCGATACGAAGACTATGCTCCCAGTGACCTTAATCTCACCTATGTCCCCTCCGACCAGTCCGGCCCGTCCTACACGTACCTGATCGTAGGCGCTGATATTGGGGTAGTCGAAACGGACCATCAGTGAGAGGTCTCCAGGGGCTGGGTTCAGAGGATTGCTCGCATCTCCGTCCCCCATCAGGTCGATGAACGCCGAAGAGGATGCTCTAGAGAGGATACTGACATCCCGCTCGTCGGGGTGTGTGGTGTCTCTGAGAGAAGGCTCAAACTTCATTCCAGTAGGCGAGCGAAACATCACGGGAATCCTGCAGGAGTCCGGGTTTTGGTTGACTATCTGAAAATCCGAACAGCCTTTGCTCGCGGCTCCGGCCTGCATCTCGTTTACATCCTCATCGACGGCTGCGACGCTCCACACGTTCTGCCAGGAAGGGTAGCATGGGCTCGGCTCGCAGTCGTATTCAAGCCAGTGTTGATTCTCGTCGTTCAACGGATCGCCGAAGAAGGTCAAACCGAACTTGGTAGCCAATCTGTTGGCGTTAGTCCCATCTGCTGCTACGATGACTTTGCCCCCTTTCTCGGTGACGAAATCGTAGATAGCATCGGCCTCGGTCTCGTCTATCGGCTTCTCTGGGGCTATGATTAGGAGCATGGTCCTGTGCGGGTCTTTCCAGTCATTGACAAGCATAGGCGTTGACATGGTGTTGGCGATGAAATAACCATCACCCCCGTCATCGAGGCTGCTGCGCATAGCCGAGAGTTGGTAGAGCTCCTCTTCTTCATACGCCGAGTAGGCAGTGGATTTGCCCATGACGAAAAGCATCGGAAGCAGCAGCAGAAGAACCACAGTAGTGGCGATGGCGCCGATGATGTAGGTGGCAAATTGGACTTCCCGTTTATCTTCATCAGCCATTGGGAAACCTCCATTTTATCTATCGTAATACCTAGACAGCACCTACGGTGCTTGCGCGAGCGTCATTTCACAGTTATATGTTGCTCATCGTAGTTCATGTCTCTGGTCCGATTCTTGTACGTTCAGTGCTGTTTTTGCACTTTCTCTATCTCCTCTTATTGAATGCAATAATGGGAATTATTAGAATCTCCTAGGGGCCGCTAGTGAAGCGACAGCCAAGACACAAATCAGAGTTGTGATTCCGGGTGCTGGGAGACTGGAACTAACAATCTCTACCGGATTGTCAGTATCATCTGGATCATTGTTCTCCTCGTCGGCAACGAGAGGAGGCTCCACAGTCACCGTAGTATCGGCATCGGCTATCTCAGAACCTCCAGAGTTCATCGCTCCATTGGAGGAGACAGAGACTTCAATCTTGCAGTTTCTGCGAGGATGGCTCTCTGATGCGGTTGCAATCAGATTCGCCTCGGCGGACTGCCCTGCGCCAATGTTACTGGTCATCAAGGAGTCCAGTCCGTTGTCGGTGGTTAGGAGGGGGCAGTTGTCACTCACCTCGACCTCTCCAACCTTGTCCTGAACATTCCCCCTGTTGGTCACGGTGACCGTGAGAATGACGTCAGAGCCAGCGTTCATAGCTCCGACGGGGTCTGAGATGTCAACCTCGAGCGAGTAGATGGTCGGTATCTTCAGGTCGCCCACCGCCTCCTGCACTTCGCCCGGCAGAGCGATAGGAAGCCCTGCCCTAGATACCAGCGTGGCCGAGATGGTAAACTCCTCCCTGGAATCAGCAGCGTAACTCCAGACGTCGATACCCGAGATCGTGAGTATGAACGACTTGTTGTCCCCCGCTCCGATGGTCTCTGACTCAGGACCGTCCGACTCACCTTCGAATGGAATCTCGTAGTCGAACTCGACGCCTATGTCGGCGAGTTCCTCGTTGTTGACGAAGAACTGTATTGAGACGACCCCGTTGATGCCGACGCTGAAGGGCACATCTTCGTTATCCTGAGGGTAGTCAATTCCCAGTTCCCAGGATCCTAGTTGTCCCTGAACCGGTGCAGCACAGGTCAGGAGAAATAGGGCGACTCCTGCACTTAGAACCCATTTCATGCTAGACTTCCAATAGGCCGCTGCTCGCTCGCTTTGTTAAGACCTTGACCATCTTGCGCCTGTAGGATGGAGGGTACCATGTGTTCAATACCGGTTTGACCGCCTTTCTGACCGCCTCAGCCAGTTCGTCAACACTAGAGCCTCCGCTCCAACCAGCTAGTGCTGCGATTGCCTCGGCGGAGTGGAAGCCTGGAATTGACTCCAGTCCTGTGGTCGCGACCCTGAGGTCGCTCGGAGAGCCGTCCGACCCCGACTTCCAGAGCACAGCGACCCCCGCCTCGGGAAAATCCCAAGATTCCCTCTGCCGCAGCTTTTGATAATCACCTCTCCACTCCGAGACGTCATCAGGCAGGGTGAGGTGAGTCACCAGCTCCCCCGGTGCGAGGGCGTTGCGAGTAATCCCGTCCAACTCGAAGAATTCGGTTAGGGGCATCGACCTGCTTTGCGAGGGGCCGGCTAGGTGAATAGTTGCACCAAGGCACATCAGAACCGGAGCCAAATCGGCCTGATAGGTGGCTACGCACTGAGTGTTCTGGTTTGGAATAACTCTGCAGTCGGCACCAGTGCCACAGTCGCACTTGTAACACCACTCAATCGACTCTCGCCATTCCTCGGACTGGTTGAACCAGAAGCACCTCGTGTCGAGGCAAATGTTCCCGCCAACCGTGCCCGAACGCCGTATCATCACACTGGCGACCATGCTGGAGGCCTTCGCTACGAGTGGGTGCACCACTTCTGAATCAGCCAGATCTTGCAACCTCACCATCGCGCCAATGTGGGTCTCGGACAGCTCAGAGAGCTCCGGGACACCGGCCAGAGAGATGACGTGCGGCTTGGCATTGAGATGCCACTTGTAATTGGGCAACAGATCTGTCCCACCGGCGACCCAGTCGAAATCCTGATTTGACTGCTGTAAGTCTCCGGCCAGCGAGAGCGCCTCGTCGAGTGAATTGGGTGTATGGAGCTCGAACGGCGGCATGCGCATTAGGAATCACCTCTATGCCGCCTCTCAGTGTGCTTCCAAGCGCTTCCCGCGAGGCGCGGACTCTCCATGTAGTCACTGCCCGGGGTGACGCTGACGACCCAGCGTTCGTCTTGTTCGTCAGCAGGTATCTCTGGGTCGAAACCGAAGAGAGCTCCGTTGTTGTAGTCAGAAGGGGATGGGTCCGATGCCCGTGCGGCATCGCGCGAGGCGTGCTCGGAGGCGCGAGCCTCGAGGACTCCTTGTAGTTCCGAATGATGTAACTCAGGTGAACTTAGGTCGAGCGGGGCGACCCCCTCCTGCTTGCAGCGAGCCTCGATCATCCTGTGCACCCTGTCTGGAGTGATTGGTAGCTCGCTGGTGCGGATACCGACCGCGTCGTACACGGCATTACAGACTGCAGGCAGGATAGGCAGAAGGGGTCCCTCACCCGCCTCCTTCGCACCAAATGGGCCCTCGGAGTCGTTCGACTCGACGATGATGGGCACTATCTCGGGCATCTCGTGGATGGTTGGGATTTTGTAATCGAGGAGGTCAGGGTTGATCAGGTGACCGTTTCTACTGTACTTCATTTCCTCACTGAGGACTTGGCCTAGGCCCATGTGGCATGAACCGATTATCTGGCCCTTCACAGCCAGCGGGTTGAGTGCCTTACCACAATCGTGCGCGGCCCACACCTTGAGCACCTTGGTCTGCCCGGTCTCGATGTCAACCTTGACCTCGGCTACGTAGGCAGAGAACGAGTAGGCGGGGGCGATTCCCGCACCGGCTCCCTTGTGTACCCGTCCCATCGGAGGCGTCCGGTAGGCACCAGATGACACTAGAGCCCCCTTGTCCTCCTGCGCCTTGTGAAGTGCTTCAAGATAGGACACTCCGACTGCGGGGTCGTCCTTCCTGTAGATGCGACGATCGCCAATCACCAACCTCTCAACAGGCGCCTCAGTCAACGCTGCTGCTGCTTCCAGAAGTTCTTGCCGTATTCCCATTGCTGCGGAGATGGCCGCGTTGGCGTTCATGAAAGTCACACGAGACGAGTACGAGCCGAGGTCGACCGGGGAGGTGTCAGTCTCTCTGCTCCTAATCCTAATCATGTCGAGAGGGAGACCCAGAACTTCGGCCACCGACTGGGCGATTACGGTGTCAGAACCCTGGCCTATTTCGGCGGCTCCGGTGTGGACTGTAACTCCTCCGTCCATGTCGATCTTGAGGTGGACGGTAGCATGAGGGAACTTGTTTGGCTCCCAGTGGATGGGCAGTCCGCTGCCCGAGATAAAGAAGCCACAACCGATACCGATTCCGTGACCGTCGGGCAGCTTGCGGAATTTGTCATCCCAACCTGAAGCCTCCCTGACGCGCTCGAGGCATTCGCGCATGCCGATACTGGTGACCCTGAACCCAGTGATGGTCGCGGAGTGAGGGGGCAGGAGATTGGCCAGCCTAAGGGCAATCGGGTCGACACTCAACTGTTCGGCGAGGTCATCCATCCCGACCTCAACTGCACATCGCGAGTTGACCGCACCGTGTCCTCGCATCGCGCCGCTCGCAGGCTTGTTGGTCCAGACTCTCGCTCCGGTGTAGTGGAAGGCCCCGATTTCATAGGGAGCGGTGTGGAGCACGCCGTTGTAGTATGTGGTGACGTGTCCGAAGGAGGCGAAGGCCCCACCATCGATCAGGGCATCAGTCTCGATGCCGCAGAGTCTGCCCTCGGAATCGGCGTGCAAATTCATTTCGATTCGAGAGGGGTGGCGCCCGCGATTCACCCAGAAGACCTCTTCGCGGTCGAAGTTAATTCTGACCGGCCTGCCCGTCTTGCGAGACAGTATGGCGGCACACATCTCGTGCGGAAACGGGTCTGACTTGCCTCCGAAACCACCGCCGACAAAGGTCCGATGGACGTTGATTTGGTGCATTGGAATGTCAAGGACATCAGCCAGAGCCCTGTGGACATAGTGCGGGACCTGTTGCGGAGTGTACAGTGTCAATCTCCCAGATGGGTCCCAATTGGCGACTACGGCATGAGGCTCCGTGAATCCGTGGTTGGCACCGGCGAACAACCAGTTGGAGTTGTGGCTGACTACAGCATTGGTGGACATGCCCTCGATGTCACCGAACTCCTGGAACACCCTCTTCTGGACGTTTGACGCACCAATGTGGTACTTGCCCCTGTCATGGATAGGCTCGTCGGAGTCTTCCAGTCCTTGCCTCATGTCGTGGACTGCTTCGAGTTCCTCGTACTCAACCTCGACGAGTCGTACTGCTTCTCTCGCCGTGGCCTCATCGGTCGCGGCAACACAGGCAATCAGATCTCCGACGTGGCGCACTTTTTCTTGGGCCATCGCGTGTTCGTCTTTGGTCACGGGAAGCACGCCGAATCTTCCACTGGCATCCTGCCCGGTTGCCACAGCGACCACTCCAGGCAACTCTATGGCCGCAGAGACATCGATGGACAGCACTCTGGCATAGTGATGCTTCGAACGAACAATCCTGCCAATCAACTCACCAGAAAGTCGCACATCGTCTCCGTACTGAGCCTGTCCGGTGACCTTCCATCGACCATCGATTAATGCAGTGGGCCTGCCTACGGCCGAGCCGGTCACCAAATCGTCGTGCTTGTGCCCACCGCCTCCTCTAATGCTCGCTAGCGTATCCTCGTCGCGCGGCTCGCTCATCTTGCGGCTGCCACCAGAACCCGGACGAGAGAATGGCAACTTACCGCTCTGCTGGCGGTAACCATCCACTCTGTCTTTGTCCTCGCTCATCGAATCACCTCAATTCCTTCCGTAGCCGGGATGGGGATCGCTCTTGGCCGCAGTGGAATCCTCGACACCTTCTCCTGATACTAGAATCTCAGAGGCAGCCCGGACGGAATCGACAATCTGTTGGTATCCTGTACATCTGCAGAGGTTACCCTCGATAGCGCCCTTGATTTCAGTGTCGCTGGGGGTCGGGTTCTCCTCCAGAAGCGCTGAGATGACCACTAGGAAACCGGGTGAACAGAAGCCACACTGGCTCCCTCCGCACTCAGTGAAGGTCTTTTGGATTGGGTGGAGATGATGACCATCCGCTAGTCCCTCAATCGTGGTAATCCCGCATCCGGATGCCTCCTGGGCCAAAGTCAGGCAGGACAGTCTGGGAACTCCATCAATCAGTACGCTACAGCACCCGCAGGTGCCCATGTCACAGCCTCGCTTGGTGCCGAGGCTACCCGCTTTGTCACGAAGCACATCGAGCAGAATCGCATTGCTCTCTATCCGTACTGAAACCTCGTTACCATTCACTAATGCCGACCAAGGCACCTCGTTTGGCGCGGGCAGCATCGGCAGTCGGAACTGAACCATGCAGTGAGCACACCAGCGCTACAACCTTTGAGCATTCGGTTTGACCCCTGTGGGGTCAATTCAGATCATCGACGACCATTCTCATGATTTCTTGCTCTGCCCTCTGGAGGTGTTCCCCTAAGGTACTCCGGGCCATCCCAAGTTCGTCAGCTAACTCTCTCAGAGTTATGCCGGAATCCTGCTTGTAGTAGCCTCTTCGTTCAGCGTGCGACAGGACCTCACACTGCCTCTTAGTCAGCGTTTTTGACCATCCATTCTTCTCCTCTCCTCTCAGGGATTGGACACTGATTTTGTCAGGCGGAAGTATCACCCTAAGAAGGGCTAGAAACCTGCGAATAGATTTGGAGTGGCCCGACAGTCTGAGCTCCATCCCGCGCTCTGCATCTATCCCATAGGGCGGTTGCACATGGATGTTCGACATCTCGATAGCGGAGACCGCCAGAGGGTGTGTGCACAACAGGCTGACGAGGACTCCGTCAGCATCCTCTTCATGCTGTTCGAGGACCTCAAAACTGTCAAAGTTTGAGATCTCATCCACTGAGTGCCCCTCTCGCATCTTAATCTCGACTAACTGAGTAACTCCCTCGGAACTGACGGCCAAATGCCCTAGAACCTCGACTCTCTCTGCCACCTCGAGGAATTTGGAGAGCTCTTTAGCCCCTCTCAATGAGGGAATCTTCCACCTCAGGACGACCTTTCTCACAACACATCGAAGGTGCGCTGTGTATTGAATTCAACGGATTGACCTAATTCCAGTAGGCCTCGCGAATCTCCTGATTCGCCTCCATGCACATCTCCACATCGCTCGGGCGGTTTGACATAATCGATGTCCCGTTCAGATGCTCTATGATTGGCAGGACATTACTCTCGTTGACGACCCCCCAGCCAACTTGTGTGCAGGGGGCGATTGGCGATATCGGAGTAGTGCCTGAAAGAGGATCCCAGGTGTTGAACGAGGGATACCATCCCGAGAGGTTCAACGCGTCGCGTAGATTGTCGTTTGTGACAGTGAAGTTGGTACCGTTCACCATCAGTCCACCGCGAGTGTCGGGATCTGCTCCAGATGACATGTCACCAAACTCTGAACGCAAACTCATCAGAATCTTTGAGAGTAATCCAGCAGTCCTAGGTGTGGCGAATGAGGTCCCCGAGGTCTCGTGGTAACCATCGATATCGTCGTGGTTAGGCAGCACTTGTGTCCAGTCGGCCGCGACATCGGGATATGAGCCACTCATCGTCTCCTTCTGGTCGTCACCCTCTTCGGCGTATCCCGATATGCCGATGCTCCAAGGAGGGCCAGCGGTGGAGTCCTGCACCGCTGGCGAGGGCGAATTGTCAGCAGCACCGGTGTGCAATTTCTTGTTTTGCACCACTGCGACCTTGGTAGCATCTTCTATTCCGGGTACTGGGACGGAGAGAATCGGTCCGAAGCTGGTGGTGATGATGTCAACGAGTGGCTGGTTTGCAGCGGCTAACACGGCAGCGTCGCTGAAGCCCTCTACAAAGAATATGACAGCATCAGGATTGGCGTTCAGGACCGCCCCTGTAACGGCCGTTCCGTGACCATCCTGAGGGTCGTCGAGAATTGGTATGTCTGTGTCGTCATCTGGCGTCGTGCCGATTATTCGAGTACCTCTGAACCAGACTACGTCCTCCGAGGTGATATTGTCCCAGCAGACCTCTTTGTCTGCCTCATAGCGCTCCTGCCAGGTACCTGTGAGCGTGACATCGCAGATTTTGTTCACTCCGAGTCCGTCGAGTAGCCATTGAGGATAGGACTCGTTCATCAGGAAGTGGTTGTGGTAGACGTTGATTCCAGTGTCAATAGGGGCAACCACACTGAAGGCTCCGAACTCCGGCTCCTCCTCGGGTTGCACCTCTGGTCCCTTTTCGTCCTTCCAAAATAGGCAACCGCTCAGTGGGGCGGCCAAAACAAGGAGTGAGAGCATCAATGCCAGTTTGTGCACGCTCTACCGCGACGCCCGGAAGATTTCATCCTTCGGCGTGTTTGCAGCATAATTGCAGGCACATTCATGTAGGCATTTGCAATGACATTGTTAGAAGGTGACTAAGTGGGTTTCATCCTCAGAAAAACCGCCTCGAAAATATTCAGGTTTGCGACGAGGAATATTTCTCAAATTATAAATTTCATTTTCGGTGCCTTCCGTAAGATGCCTGTACGCGTAGGACTTGCGATAGTTGGTTCGATTTATCTAGTGATTACATTCGCAGTCGCACTTCTGTGGAGTTGGTTTGCAGTCACAT
>PSPX01000024.1 GCA_004195715.1 Methanobacteriota archaeon
TGAGGATAGGGTAAGCCGAACACACCCTACTCTGTGTCCGGCTTTTCGTTCGTCTGTTTAACTCGGTTTAACGAAGCAGAAAATGATCCTATGTTCATGCTTCAGATCTCGGAGTAGTAATCGGAGACCGCATCCTCGAGGGCAGATCCCGCTGCAGTCTCATCGACGCTAAGGCTCACGCCGTCTCTGCGGAGCGCCTGCCCCCCGACTAGGACATCGAGGCAACGCGCCCCGCTGTAGATTAGGCTGGCCAGCAGCCTCCTGCCGTCGCGCCCCCACGGCCTCATCCTGACGTCATCGAGATCCCAGGTCACCCAGTCGGTCGAGCCCTTCGTGGCCAGCTGCCAGGTCTCGACCGGGTTCAGTATCCTAGCGTCCCAGTGGTCGTGGCGCTGGACCAGGCTCGCTGCCTTCGCTTCGGCGCGCATGTCGAGGCTGTTGTTACTGGCCGCGCCGTCGGTGCCGAGCCGCACGTCCACTCCCGCCTCGCGCATAGCGGGGTAAGACATGGTACCGCCGCAGGCCAGCTTCTGGTTCGAGGTTGGGCAGTGCACAGCGTGTGCCTCGTGACCGGAGAGTATCCTCATCTCTCTCTTGGTGACCCATCCGCAGTGGGCACACACCGTGCCCCCATCATCTGCGCTTTGGAAGTAGCCAATGGAGTCGAGATACTCCACTGGGTACATACCGTGCTCGGCGTGGCAGTCGGCGACCTCCTTGCGAGTCTCGCTGGTGTGAATGTGGAGTATGCAACTGTGCTCAGCAGCCATCTCGGAAGCTTTCAGCAGCATCTCCTCGCTACAGGTGTAGACCGCGTGGGTGCCGATGCCGTACTCGACTCGATCAGAGGGAGCGCTTCCCCTGAGGAGACCGCCCATCTTGTGCAGTGCCTCGGCGCCTCCAGAGGGGTATGAAGGGGTGGGGAAATCGGTGATCGGGCCGCATGCGATGCCTCGCACTCCGGATTCGACCAACACTCCTGCCACAACATCCGGGTGGTAGTACATGTCGCATGCGAAGGTGGTCCCGGTGGCTATCATCTCGGCCACTGCCGCTCTGGTGCCGGCTTCGACGAACTCCGCAGTCAGCCCCTTCTCGACCGGGAAAATCGAGGTCTCGAGCCACTCCATCAACGGCAGGCCCTCGCCCATCGAGCGATTGAGTATCATCGCGAGGTGGGTGTGCCAGTTCTGCAGCGAGCGCGTGACTAGGCGGGTCGAGCCGTTGATTGTCTCGGCCACGTCCTCGTCGCCCTTGCTCGCAGAGTACG
Source organism: Methanobacteriota archaeon (assembly GCA_004195715.1). GTDB lineage: Archaea > Thermoplasmatota > Poseidoniia > Poseidoniales > Thalassarchaeaceae > Thalassarchaeum. The sequence continues at coordinate 1,271 of PSPX01000024.1, forward strand.
AGCCGTCTGGGTGGAGCAGGTAATCACCGTGCTGGACGGCACCGTCGTGGTCAATCAGGCGCGTTCCCGTGACCCGCCGCACACCCTCGTCCATGGGCGAGCGAGCGGCCCGCCCGCCTCAAGTGTTCTCCATCAGGTTAGGGAAATCATCTCTGAGAAATGCAGCAGGTTCCCCTCCCTCTCGTTTTCCGACATGTACTGGATGAAGTAACGCGCTCGCGCACCCTGGTCAAAAGAAATCTCGCTGCGGTCACCATATCGGCTCATCAGATTCGTCCGTGAAGGGTTGTGCTGCTCCAAGGTGCAATTAGCGAACTCACTCGGTTCCTGATCCGGCCTGTCGCTTTCGTAGGCGTTGGCGGTGCAATTGATTACCTCCTCACACCAGATGTAGCAATCGTAGGATGTCGAGCAGATGAAATCTCCAGTTCGGTAGCACTGCTCAGTCGGGGTAATCCAGTCCTGCGTCCATAAGGAGGCTTGTGCGAGGTCCGAATCCGAGTTCGGCTCCTCATGATTTTCATGGGTGTGGTACAGTCCGAGGAAGTGCCCGAGTTCGTGACTCGGAACGTAACTGGTGGCGAATGATGAAGCCCTCACCGTGCTGATGTAGTACTGTCGGGTATGCCAAGGATAGTTGCTGTATTGTCCCCAGCCATTGCTCTGCATGATGATGTTGACATTGGCTGGGTTGTAGCCTTCAATGAAACTGTCACCGAGTTGAGAGACTGAGACCTGATCACCAAAATCGCCACCGTCTTCACTCGAGTTGTTGAGTGTGTCCGGCTTCTCACCTCCCTCCTCTTCCTCCGCGTCTTGGACGTCGGGAAAGGCTTCGTCGATCCAGATTATCTCGTTGAGGATGAAGTCGATTCCATAGGAGTTGTAGACCGAGTTAATCAATTCGATTCCGGTGTCGATTGAGGTTTCGTTAATCAGCCATTCGACACCGTCGTTGTCTCGATAGACGAAGATGGTCATGGAGAGCTGTCTGACTGGCCCAGACTCGCAGTCTAGTCCTGGGTAGGGCGAGTCCTCTGATACGTCCACCCAGTACTCCTGACTGTCACAGTCATAAATCTGGTAATCGTACTCGTTCCAGTTGAGGCATCCCGATAGAACTGGTGCGAACAGGATGATTACGAGTAAGGTGGCTGTTCCCCGCATGACCCCAACTTGTGGTACTAGGGCTAAACCCTTGCTGGACCGGCATCAGTTACTTGACTGCGGCAGGAACGGCACATTTCGCGTTGAGCACACTAACCGTCTCTCCCTCCGAGTTCTTCATCCAGCACTCTATGACGTCACCTTCGTGCATTGCCCCTACTCCCTTTGGGGTGCCTGTCCAGACTAGGTCTCCTGGAGAGGGTTCGTACCAACCTTTCAGATGCCCGAGGATTGACTCCACTGAGTGCACCATCAGTTCGGTCGAGGCCCGCTGCCTGTCTTCGCCATTAACCGACAGGCAAATCTCCACCGGACGCGGGTCCCAAGCGGTCCAAGTCCCTAGCACCCCCGAGCCGGCGAAGCCCTTGCCCTCGAGCCACGGCCAACCCTTCTTTTTGGCCAGCGTTTGACGGGTCCTGTTGGTAGTGTCGTTGCCAACACACATCTCCACCGGCTCAAGGTCCTCGCCGAGCCGGATGACTAACTCCACTTCATGGTCGATATGGTCCTCGTCCGAGCTCAGGGCGACAACATTGTTCCCATCCTCATCGGCTTCGACCAGAGCGGTCGGTGGCATCAGGAAGAAGCGAGGGTAGTCGGTGACGTCACCGTAGATTTCTTTGGCGTGCTCTACGTAGTTGCGGAACACCGCCCATCCGACCGCCATGACACTTCCAACACCCACAATCCCATTATCGCATCGCTACCGAACTAAGCAGGTTGAAGACTCTCCCTCGGCCGAGGCGCATCGATGGCTGAGGACCCCTACCGAGTCCTAGGCGTCTCCAGCGACGCCAGTGATGCCGAGATTAAGCGGGCCTACCGCAAACTTGCCCGACAGTATCATCCTGACCGGAACCCGGATGACGCGGCGGCCGAGGAACGCTTCAAGGCGATACAGGCCGCCTACGAGAACGTCGGAACTGCCGAAGCCCGCAGAGAGTACGACCAGAGTCGTCGCATGGAGGACATGTTCGCTGGAGGGGGCTTTCAGGGTAATCCGTTCGGAGGGGGCTTTGGCGGCGCCGATCTGGGTGACATAATCTCACAGTTCATGGGAGGGAGAGGAGCACCGAGAGGCTTCGATAACAGGTCCTCAAGTGGTTTCGGCGGTCAGCCCCAATCTCCCTCCATCGAGCCCGCCCAACCAATAAGGGGGGCTGATATCGAGGCAGGACTCGACATCTTGCTCGAGCAGGCTTCGCAAGGGTCCGAGGTGAAATTCAGCCACCGCAGGCTAAGGCGCTGCGAGAAGTGCAAAGGCTCGAGTTTCGGAAAGTCGCGGCGTTGCGCACCGTGTAGTGGCACGGGAGTTCAGACCAAGGGCAGCACACTCACCGTGAAGGTCCCTCCCAATGCTGAGCACGGTCAGTTGCTCCGCCTCAAGGGTATGGGGCATGAGCACCCCGAGGGAGATCCGGGAGACCTGCGGATTACTCTGAGGTTGGATGCTCAGGAGGGGCGGCGCTGGGAGGAAGGCAGATTGGTTCAGGAGGTCCCAATACCGGTCACGACACTGCTTCTCGGCGGGAAGGTGAGAATCTCTACGCCAGCCGGAAAGAGGGTGCAAATCGACGTACCCGAAGGCACTCGCATAGGTGACCGCAGGAGGCTACAGGGTCACGGCCACTCCGGCGGACCACTTGACATCGAGTTTATCTTGGCCGAACCAAATACCCTGAGCAAATCCCAGCGCAAAGCGCTGGAGAGACTCAAGGACAGCGGGTTGTGAACCGCACACAACCTGTCAAATACCCGTCTTTCGCGGCCCCCAACATGCGCGACTTCGCTCATGTAGCCGACTTCCTCGTACCGAGGCGCAGACAGGCACACATCGTAATCATCCTCATGTCCATGCTGATGCTCCCTGGAATCTCAGCCACTTTCAGTCCAATCGACATAGAATCCTACGACCTAGAGTCGCCGGAACTCGACGCAAACGAGGTTCTCATGGAGGAGTTCTCATCGGCTGGAGGGATAGAGGCCTTTGGAATCTTTATTCGTGACCCGAGTTACTTCGGAGAGCCGGACTCCGATGTCACGATGATTGCCGACTACACCGGTCATGGCCTAGGGTTGACAAACCCCGAGGGAGGGGTACTCAACCTCACCGTGTTAAGGGAGATTGACGCTAAGGCCGAGTATCTGAGACAGCATGAGATTTCCGAGTTTTATCTCTCGTTTGCATCCCAGATTACCGGTGAGTCCGTGGTCGGCATACTCGACCTCGCCACCGACTTCAGGTCCTTCATGTCGGGCCAATCAGCCTTGACTAGCCCCAGAATCGACCCCGAGACGCTGACCATGGCCCCACCCTCCACCGACTGGATCGACTGCGGCGTCCTTGAGTGCCTGTCATTCGATGACGAAAACCTCACCCAGGCCCATATTGACTTAGCCGCACACAGGTTGGCCAATCATAGTTCAGGAGCCTTCCTCAGACTCCTGTCCAAGGATCGTGGATTCACTCCAGATCCATCAAGTCCGGTTTTCGGACCTTACAATCACCAACTCCTATCTGATGGAACAATCACTGCAGAGGAATGGGGCCCTGGGCGTTGGTCAGCGTCTTCCGCGTGGCTACTCATCAACTTCGACAGAGAGGCCATGCAGAGCAACGGCTGGTCATTCTCCTGGTTGAACTCCAGTTCGGATTCGAATTCCGGATACGAGCGGAACGGAGTCACATTCGAGACCAAACCGATTCATAACTCGGTCGAGCAATGCCGCGAGAGGGCTCTAGTGGGTGAGGAACTCTGCTCGATGGAATGGCTCTATTTGGCCCTCGAAGAAGATTTGAGATCCACTGATGAAATGGTCGTCACTCTGATGTTCGCGGAGGGCGTAAATGTCGAGATAAACCGAGAACTGTACTCTAGCGCCCATTTGATTTTGATCATGACACTGGTGGTGACCATTCTGCTGTGGCTCAGTCTCAGGAGAGTATCGGATGTGGCCATAGTCGTAGTTGGTCTGGTACTGTCACTGATGTGGATGCAGGGATTGATTGGATGGGCAATCATCTTGGGGCAGAAATACGGGATGGAAGTGATATTCCGCTCACAGTTCTCCAACCTTTTGCCAATCTTAGTGCTCGCCTTGGGCATAGACGACAGTCTGCACGCGCTGCATAGGTACAAGGAAGAGAGGAGAGGAGGAGCCAGTCCCGAACTGGCAGCTCGCACCTCGTTAAGCAGAGTCGGCCGGGCCATTCTTCTGACCTCTACCACCACCATCGTCGCGTTCATGGCCAATATGACATCGAACATAGCCGCGCTCCGATCCTTTGGCATAGAGGCAGGTCTGGGAGTACTATCCGCATTTATCCTCACCGGCCTCTGGGTCCCTCTGGTTCGCTTCGACTTCGACCTGTGGATGGAATCGAAGGGGAAACTACAGGATGAGAAGGAAGGCCTTGTTCACATGGTACCGGAATCTTGGCTAGCCGCAGTCACCACCAATTCAGCTAGACATGCCCCAGTCGTAGCCGCACTGGCCATCCTAATCACCGCGGTGGCCGTTCCGATGATGCTCTCACTGGAAGGCGATTTCCAGGTTGAGGACTTCATTGAGAGCGAATCCGACCTCGCAGTGGGAATCGGCCTGGTAAACGAGCGCTTCAGCGACGAGGGCGAGCCCGCTTTCATCTTAGTTGAGGGAGATTTGACGAATCCTAAGGTGATAGTCGCCATTGGGGAACTACGCAACAACGCGAATTCACACGGGCCGGATGATTCGAACCAACTCTCTCGCCTTCCCACGGGCGAGGTCGAGATGCTAGCCATCGACGGCATACTCGGATTTGCCAAAGCGGCGATGGCTTGGAACAACACCTCGTTCATCGCAGCAGGTTGGGACCCCTTGGCCGAAGATGGCGGAGTCGATTGTGACAAGGATTTCCTAGGCCTGCCTTCATTGGGTGACAGGGAGTGCCTAATCTTCCTCTACGGCTTCGTGTTGACTCGAGGGGTTCCTGAGAGCGGTGGCTACCCATCAATGCCGCCATCCATCGTCGCCGAGTATATCCAAGTAGCCGAGGAGATCGACTACGAGCACCCCTGGCTCACCATTTCTGGTGAGACCCCGCACTACCTCCGAGCCTCAATCCGATTCGGAATATCCAGTCCTGAGCAGTTTGCATTGGTTGAGCCTGCTTTGGCTCAACTGGGGGATGACATGGCTCCGTTGCAAGAGCTCGCTCGAAATCCCCTCAGAGAGCAAGGTGATCTTTCTTCCGCAGATGAGCAGTATCCTGTCACTTGGGCGATTCCGACCGGCGAACCCGTCATCAGGTTCGTCGCCGCTGACTCGATGCAGGATGAGATGCAGGGCACACTGCTTCTGGGCGTGGTACTCTGCACAATCACCCTGTGGTGGGGCTTCCGTGAGGAGACCTCGGCGAGGCAGCGATGGGAAGAGGGGATGCAGAACCGAGCTGACTTCGCTCGCAGAGTGGGGTCGACAGTCGTAGTTACTGGAGTGATTACCTATCTCATGTTGGGAACAGGTTCCGCAGTCTTCTTCGCAGCCCTCGCGCTTGTTCTTTCTATCCTCTGGGGCACCCTGCCATTCTTCATCGCTACAGTGACCACCGGCCCCATCTTTGTCGTAATCGTCTGGCTGTACGCCATGGTTGAACTGGCCGGATACGGGCTCAACATGGTCACCGTTGCAATCGCAGCAATGTCCCTCGGAGTGGGCATAGACTACGTCATCCATCTCATTGAGAGATATCGTGAGGAGCGTGAGAAGGGAGCGACGCCACACCTCTCACTGGCTGCCGTTGGCAGCGCCTCAGGTCTCGCGCTCTTCGGCTCCGCAGTATCGGACATAGCCGGGTTCATGGTAATCAACCAGTCCAAGATGGGTTTCTTCTCCACTTTCGGGCTGTTCTGCGCTGTTATGATTGGACTGTCGCTAATTGCAAGCATGATATTGACACCGGCAGTATTGGGCCTGCTTCATCGCAAATCACTACTCTCTGAGTATTCTTGAGTTCCATTAGGTTCTTGACATAATGTAGGTTCGAATTTTTTCATGATAGAGCCCGGATATGCTGACAGAGGCCATATCATGGCCGTAGAATTCGATAGGAAGATCATCGTTTACTGGTGGATGATGGCGAATTTGGGTCTTCTTGTGACAGTGGTTGGAATCATAGCAATGGTTGTCTGGATTCCGTTTGGATGGATTGTGCATAAGAAGCAGTTCGAGCACATGAGCGGGGCCCTGACAGACCGCTCAATCAATATGCGCATGGGGTGGCTATTCAAGAAACAGCAGAACATTCCCTTGGACAAACTCACAGATGTGTCTATTCACGAGGGCCCAATACTGAACGCATTCGGAGTTGTCAGGATGCAGTTTGAGACAGCTGGTGCTGCACCATTCATCCTCACCGGGGTGAAAAACTCCGATCAGTTCCGCGACCTCGTTCTTCAGCAAAGAGACTCATTGGTTTCCACCCCTCAACAGTCTGCACCTTCAGACGACTCCAACGATGTCCTAGTCGAGATTAGGGATATCCTTCAGCAAATCAATGCGAACATCTCCAACGAGGAGTAGAATGGTATTCGAATGCAACATTGATGCTAGAGGCAAGGCGTATCGTTTCAAGTTAGGAATCATGGGAGTCGTAGCTGGATTGGTATTGGCAGCAGCCTTCTACATATCAGGAATCGAGGGGGGAATTCCTTGGTTAATATCTCTAGGATTCATAGGCGGTGGAGCGTTTACTATTTTCGAAGCCTGGACTGGATGGTGTGTTGTACGGGCTCTCGGATTCCGAACCCCTTTGTGAGGAAGAAATCATGACGAGCGACATTTTGACTGATTTGGAGCGCGGCGACGAGGACTGCGTCCTCCGATTTGCCGACGGAGCCGCATTCAGGGTCAGTTACCTGTCGATACGCAGTCGCTGTCAGTGTGCCAAGTGCAAGCCGAGGCAGGAGAACCAGCAGAGACTCATCGAGTTCGAGGAAGAGGTCGCTCGCCTCAGGGTCGAGAAGCCACGAGCCGAGCCGGTAGGTCGTTATGGAATCAGGTTTGATTGGCCGTCTGGCTGCTCGAGCGGAATCCACTCCTTCAGACATCTGAGGAGCGTTGCCGAGGACCTCGGTTCAGCGCTGTGAACCTCCGGATTACCTATCCGAAGGGGTCAAAGGCGACTCTCCGGTCGCGAATTTATCGAAGACACGGGTAGCCCCGTGATTTCGGTGGTGATACAATGCAGGGAAATGGTCCCGATGGAGGCGAGCAGAAGCTCGACGAGGAAGATGAGTGGCAACTCTACGCCAGCGCCGGGTACGCCTCGGCAGAAACCGTCACTGAGGTCGAGGAGGCCGAGGAGATCGACAAGGAAGAGTGGTTTGACGGCGACGACCTCGAGGTCAACGGAGCCCCAATAGATTGGGACGCACCACCCTGTCCCGCTCCGCTAGGCATCGCTCACATCATCAAGATGGGAACCTGCGATTACTGCCTGCACAGAGTAGCTGGTCGCAGAACCAAGGCCCGCGGAGCCGAGGGCGGTCGGGAGATTCGAGAGGACGCCCACGCAAGGGACCCCGGGATAGCCAAGTTCGGGGCACCTGAACTGTGCCCTCTGTGCGAAGACCTGTTCGACGATACAGGTAACATTGTCAGTAGGGTCATAGAGTCCACCAAAGGCATCGAGTACGGAACCATACAGTTCGGGATCCATCTGCCGAAGGATCTAGTACAGGATGAGGACAAGACCCGAAGTAGGCACGGAGCTCCTGCTTCGAGACCGCTAAAGGCTGCTTTCGCCGATGCGATACAGGAACAGTTGTCCAAGCACATGCCTGATATCGAGTTCGTCAAGGAGAAGCCCGACCTGATGATTCTGGTCGACGGCCTAACCCTCAGGATCGATATCGATGTCAGACCAGTCTTTCTCTATGGCAGGGACAGGAAGCTCAGCCGAGAGATTCCCCAGACCAGATGGCCTTGCCGCGCCTGTAGGGGAAGGGCGCAGGGCTGTGAGTCCTGCCAGGGCACCGGTCTGCAGTACCCCGACTCCGTACAGGACCTCATCGGTGAGCCAATCAGAGCCGCCCTACAGGCTGAGGACACCTCGTTCCACGGCATGGGTAGGGAGGACATCGACGTCAGATGCCTTGGTTCAGGTCGCCCCTTTGTCCTAGAAGTCAAGAATCCTCGACTCCGTAAGGCGGATCTCGTGGAACTCGTCGAAGCAGTCAACGATAGTTCCTCGGAGAGGGTGGAAATCGATCAGCTAGATTGGACAGACAGGAAGCGAATCGGGAGAATCAAAGAGACTCGCTCAGATAAGTCCTACACGATTAGATTCAGGGTCGACGACATCCCCGAAGAGGAGACGGTGAAGGAAGCCATATCAGGGCTATCGGGTGTCGTACTGGAGCAGGATACGCCCAAGCGTGTCTCGCACCGCAGGGCTGCCAAGACGCGAAAGAGAAAAGTTGTCTCGATCAGCGACGTGATTGTTGATGGCGATGAGGTCCAGTCAACCCTACGTTGCGAAGCCGGGACTTACATCAAGGAACTCATCCATTCCGATGAGGGCAGAACGGTACCCTCGGTCAGCGGTGTGCTGGATAGGGAATGCGAGGTGCTTTGGCTCGATGTCGAGGAAATTCACGCTGACTGAGCCCAATGCCTCATCCGAGCCCTTAAGAAGAATCGGCAGGTCGAACGCTCCCGCGACCCATGGTCGAAAGGTGATTCAATGGCCACGAGAACACACGGCGAACGTCAGGGTACCCGCAGCATCTTGAAGAAGAAGAAAGCCGAACGAAGTCGTGTTTTCATTAATCGTGTGATGCATCCCTATGCCGAGGGAGACCGTGTCGCAATCGTGCTCGACGGAGCCCAGCAGAAGGGCATGCCGCATCGCCGCTTCCAAGGTAAGACCGGCATAATCGCTGGAATTCAAGGGCGGGCATATGTCGTCTCGGTTTCGGACGGCGACATGCAGAAGACCGTGGTGGCTAGGCCTGAGCACCTCAGATTCATGGAGTGAGTGATTCTAATGTCTGAGAAAGAGTATGTCGACTTCGCCACCGTCCGCGACCTGTTGGAGCAGGCCAACGAGCGCCGTGGCGAACTCTCCTACGAACAGCTCATGGCACTCGGGCACGCTCAGTGGGCGGCCAGTGAGAATCGCGGCGGCAGGAAGACAGATCCAGAGGTCTTCAGAGGACTACGTGATGCGCTGATGGAGAACGAAAAACTCGCACCACATCCCGAGATCTGCGCCAAGTTGGCCGAACTCTGCCCTCTGATAGTGGCAGACGTCAGGGTAATCGTTGCTAGCAAGAGGATTGCGATGGACACTCCGGAGATCGAGGAACTCATCACAATAATCCGTCAACACGTTCTCTGATACTACTTTTCGGCACTTTTCGCCAACAATTTCATTCAAGGGGGGGAACCGTTCTGAACAGCCTGAGAGATATGCAGTTCGGCGACCCCGATGAGTCCGATGAGGAAGATTCGAGCCCGTATGAATCCGAGACCCATATCAGGGTCTTAGATATGCAGGACAGACGTCCCATGGGGCATGAGATACACGGCATCACCGAACCATCGATGCATCTGGTCCGCGCTCGAGTGAACGATTCTGGGGAGTTGTCCGAAGGCTCGAGGATGACAACCGACTCGGAATCAATCGGCCCCCTATCTGAAATCAGGCACCGAGACCTCTCTCCAGCAGCTATCAGCATACTGACAGAGGCCCTGTTGGCGACAATCTCCGAGACCCCCGAGAAGCACTTGGGATTCTACAACAGCGCCGGACCGATGTCACTGAAGTACCACGCCTTCCAGTTGCTCCCCGGTATCGGGAACTCAAAGGCATTGCAGATGGTCCAACTCCGAGGGATTGTTGGATGGAGTGATTTTGCAGCGGTTGATGAGGCCTGTGCAATCGACTCTGCTAGATTGTTGGCGGAGCGCTATGTCAAGGAGATGGAAGACGATGCCCAGACCCCTAGATTGCTCGACGTCCTAGTTCGCTCCGAGATCTGACCGGAGTGGGGCCATGGACGACTTGGACACACGGCTCCTAGTAGACCTGCTTAGAGATCGAATTAGACCTAGCAAGGAGTTAGGCCAGCACTTCCTTGTCGATGACTCGGTCATCTCCAGATCAGTCTCTCTCGCTTCTTCTAAGGTCCCGCTGGGAGAAGATTCGCACGTCATCGAGATTGGTCCCGGTCCCGGCTCACTGACGCTGGCTCTGCTGAGGGCCGGGACCTCGGTGACCGCCTTTGAGATTGATGAAGAGGCGGTGGCCCACCTGCAACGCGTTTTCGGAGATGCTGATGGACGCCTCGAAGTGATTCTTGCTGATGCCTTGGATATTGACTGGCCTGCGGATGCGACCCACGTGGTAGCGAACCTGCCGTATCAGATATCCAGCCCCGCAATAGAGCGAATCCAGAGGCATCATGCCGCCTATCCCCTCGCATCCATAGTCCTCCTAGTGCAGAACGAGTTTGCCGAGAGGATGACCATCGGCAGGGATGCTTCAGCCCTCAGCCCATTGGCTCTGTCGCTTTGGCTGGATTTCGATGTCGAACTGGACGTCAAAGTGTCCCCTCACTCATTCAGTCCCTCTCCACGCGTGACTTCGCGCCTAGTGTCTCTGAATCCCGCAGATAGGGCTCAGGGAGTGGACCGCAGGATGTTCCGAATCATCACCCAGCACTGCTTCGCCAACAAGCGCCGCAAGATGCGCACTCTGCTATCCAAGGCACCTAGCCGTTTGAGTCGCATCCGGGGCTGGCACAAGAAGCGCTGGGCAGAGGCTGTCAAGAGCATTGGACATTTGACCCAAAAAACTCTACCTGAGGGTTGGATGGAACTCAGGCCCGAGAATCTGCAGACTTCCCACTGGGTTGCAATCGTAGAGGCAATTTCGTCCGAATGAGCCGATATGAGAGGGTTTTGACAGCGCCTTGATAGAGGGCCCACGGTTCCGCAGGTCAGGGCAGCGGGTCACGCGACGGACCCAAGCTGGGATGAATACTCATGGCAAAGAAGGACACCTATCTTGCGCTGCTCAGACGCGGCATAGACGAGAACACCGCACACATCCTCTCTGACAGCGGGGTCAAGGTAGGCGATCTGAAGAAGTTCGACGTTACCACTCTAATCAACAACTACGGACTCAAGAAGAAAATCGCTGAATCCGTCCTCGATGCTGTGCGCTCGGGCCCGCGCGACTCCAGCAAGCAGAGGTTTCTAGCCGATGTACTGTCCGACCGAGGTAGGAAAAAGGTCGACAAGATAGAGGAACAACGCTTCAAGCGAGAGCAGAAGGATCTACACTCTGAACTGCTCGAAAAGAAGGAGCAACTCAGGATAGCAAAGGTCGAGGCATTTCGCAACAAGAAGTTGGTGATGAACAGGCTCGGCAAGACCATCGAACTGATTGTCAAACTGGAGAACACCTTCGACGACGAGTCCAAGGACGAGCAACGCTCCAAATTACGCGACCAACTAGAGACCAGAGGGCTAGAGGCAGCGAGGGACCACGAGATGCTTGAACTAGTCGGGACCCCGCAGGACATCGTCGACTTCCGCAGGAAGATTGTACCAAAGATATGCCTCCACGCATGCCCCTTATGCGGCGAGGAAATCGACCCGCTTGGAAGTAATGTGGTTGAAGATATGACAGATTATTCACTCGTCTGTTGGGAGTGTGAGGAGGAGTTCAGAGCTCCAATGGCCCAGATTGTCGAAGACCGCTTGGCCAATGGCTCAAGGATCAAGATCGACACGAAGAAGAAACACCGGCTGCCAGTATCTCGGAAACCGAAGAAGAAGACAACCCCCTCAGTTACCGAACAAATGTTACGAGATCTCGAATCTACTGGCGCCTCTACTGAAGAACTTGAGGCAGCGGTCGAGTCAAGCAAACTCTCTGGAGTGCTGATGAGCATAGACGACTGGATTGACCAAACCATAGCCGCGAAGGGCTACATCCAGGCTCAGGAGCACCGCGAGGAATTCATCATAGCAACCGGTGCGGGTGCCACGAAGTTCAACAAGTGGATGAAAAAGGCTGGACTGGTCTTCAACAAGCAGACAGGCAGATGGACCCGCTGGGAAGACCGCTGAGGCAGGTCCATGTCCGAAGAGACTCCGGTTATCCGGTTCTTCCGTGGCTCGAAGCCCATGGGAACTGCCAGAGTGGTGCCAGATACTCCAATTGTAGAAATCGCTGAGTTGGCGGGAGTAGAAATTCCCACTAACTGCACCTCAGGCAACTGTGGGACCTGTCTCGTAAGACTGATCAGCGGACAGGTGGACCTACCCGATGAGCTTCCTCCCGGGATTGACGAAGATCTGGTGGCTGCTGGAGGCACGCTCACATGCTGCATCCTCCCGATAGGCTCGTGCGATATCGACTTGATACCCCCCCTGTAGGTGCTTGAATGGTAGATTGGACGGATACCGAGTTTCTCGTCGTGTTGGTATTTGATATCGCTGCACTCGTAATCGCGGTCTGGTGGATTTCAGGGCGTTTCACCTCGAAGATGCGCGAAGTAGAGGAGAGGATGTCGCAAAAGGCCCCGGAAACGGCCGTTGAATCAGAGGAATGAAATCATTAATTCGTTCACTGCAGCAGTCCATCGTTCTGCATGAGGTATTCCTACCACTTCAATATGGCATCCAAGCACTCCTTTCTGAGATGATACTTCGTTCCTGAGGTTAATCAAGTCATCGAGGCAGCATGGGCAGTGAGGATGGGGGGGCCTCACCCATAATTCCACTATTCCGGAATCGTCAACCTCCACTCCTCTCAGAATCGTCTCGTCTGTAATCGGTTTTCCGTGTGGTTCGTTACGATCTCGCAATACTCTGGCAAGTCTCGTCTGCGCGTTCCGTTTGGCTCTGCTCAAAGTCCAAGCACCTCCGAAATCCAAGTATTTGCAGCCTTCACATCCTCCAGATCAATGACTTCCTGCCCTTCTCTACGATCCAGTTTACTGCCGGCGAGCTTGGTGGCCCATCCCCCGGTACCTGACATAGTAGCGACTGGCTTGTTGAGCTGCCATGCGAAAGCAATCTCTGAGAGAGTTCCAGCACCGCCTCTTACAGCTATGCAGACATCCCCAGCGCGCGCCACCAGCATGTTCCTGAACAACCCGAGGCCTGTTGGAATGACCACATCGACATGCGGATTGGCTGCATCGGCATCTTCCATAGGCAGGATTCCGATGGTATCGCCACTCTGGTAGCTTTTGCTGCTCCGCGCGCCTTTGCATACTGCGGCCATTGAACCTCCTAGGCCGCCGCATGCCACTCTGCAACCAAGGTCCACTATAGTGCGACCGAGATCCTCGCAAAGTGCCTCGACCTCTGGTGCCTCATTGAGGTCGTGGGAGCCGAACACCGAGACGATAGGCTTCCTCATGTTACCACTCCGTCAGCATTGGAAAGGCCTCACCCATCGTCAGGCACTCCATCCCATCTTCACCGCGCACCCATGTGTCTTCGACCCCCATCGCTCCTTCGGAATAGATCACTTTCGGCTCGATGGCCATAGTACCGCCCTTTTGCAGGGGCCGGTCGAAACCCCTTGCTATTACGGGGGTCTCATCTAGTTCGAGTCCAACAGAATGACCAAGGAATCTAGCCTGATCAGGGGGCATCCCCATCAGGTGACCCGCATGGCCCATTTCCGTTACCATCGCACTCCCTTCGTCCCAGACAGCCGAGCAATCTACGCCTTTTCCAAGACTGTCTATGACGAAGCCAGCGACTTCCTTCATGTCATTGAGCTTCTGTATCCACTCGTCAGAGAGTCGTCCGGCACTAAACATTCTAGTGCAGTCCGAGACGTAGCCGCGGTGGACGTGGACAATGTCCACGAGCACCGGCTCACCCTCGGTGACCCTGGCAAAACCAGCACCCAGCGAGGCTATCGGACTGCCCCCTAGTCCGGCTACGCCTGAATCGAAGTACGAGGGCACCGCACCAGAGCGACCGGCGGCGATAACCACCCTATCGCAGTCCATCGGCCAGGTTCTCATTCTGATGCGTCCGCCAAATCCCGCGGACCTACTCACTTCATCGGCGGCTCCAGCCATCCCGATTTCGGTCTGTCCGATGCCCCCTTGATCACGAATCACATTGAACATCATCCGATTAATTCGACCACTTTCGCGGTGCATCTCAAGTTCCCATTCTGACTTGGTCTCCCTGAGTGAGTACAGTATGCCCGTACAGTCCTCGCTCTCTCCGCTTAATCCATCGATCTTTGATGACAGGAAGGACCACCTAGATTTCGGTACCTTGCCGGCTAGCATTCCCGGGGCCTGGGTGCACCCTGCTTCACTGAGAGAACCCTCGAATTCGCCCATTTCGGGTCTGGCTGCTATGGAGTGGGGTGAATCACTGCCCCCAGCTTCGTGGCGAGCCCGCTGCAGAGAGCGCCTGACCCATTGGGTGTTCGATATCCCCGAGCCTTCAGCGCCGACCAGCAGCAGTGAGTTCTGTCGACCTCCAGTCAGCCAGTAGAGCTCGACTGGATCGTCGATTAGTACGGATTCATGGCCTGCCCGAGCAAGTGCCTCAGAAAGTCTGGATTGTCTCGTTTCCAACTCTGATACGGGAACCCTCCAGTCCTCGCCGTCCGGGCCTGAAATGCGCTCGGCATCCCAACTCATGCTAGCGCTTCTAGAGTCACCCACGAAAGGTATTGTGGGAGCACACAGAGCGTGTTCTGCACCCACAATGGCCATAGAGGGGTCGCTAGTGCCGCCAAACGTGACTACCGTCCTGTCGCTGGACGACGTCCGCCTTACGGGACGGACGGTGCTGTACAGAACCGACGTCAATTCTCCTCTCCATCCGTCGACTGGCGCATTCCTCGATGACAGTAGACTACGCTCGATACTCGAGACCCTCGGGGATCTGTCTGATGCACAGGTTGTCATCATGGGACACCAGTCGAGACCGGGCAAGGAAGACTTCACCGATATGTCGGGCCACTGTGACCGGCTGTCTCGTCTGCTCGGGCAACCAATTCAATTCGTCTCCGACGTCTGCGGAGATGAGGCGCTAACGGCCATCGAGGCGCTGCAGCCCGGAGGAAAAATATTCCTAGACAATGTCAGGATGCACCCCGAGGAGTACGGTCCTGAGAAGGTAAGCGAGGATGAGGAGCGCGACTCTGAGATTGTCACCAAGCTTTCTGCTATGGCCGATGTCTACGTTACTGATGCCTTCGGAGCCTCACACCGAAATTCCCCAACTCTGACCGGATTCGCCGAGGAGATGCCGTGCATCGCGGGTCGGCTGATGAATAATGAAATTAGGGCATTGAGTCTTGCAGTTAACGACCCACCGAGGCCCTATGTAGCGATTCTGGGTGGAGCGAAGTGTGACGACTCACTAAGAGTCGCACTCAATCTGATTGGCCGTGGAGTAGTCGACACCATTGTCATGGTAGGAGTCGTTGGAAACCTGATGCTGTGGGCAAGTGGTCATGACATCGGAAGTGGCAACAAGGAATTGATTCGTGGTACTATGGGGGACGAATTCGAGAAGACATGGGAGATGGCCGAGAGACTGGCCACAGACCACTCGGAACTGCTATTCCTGCCACGTGACCTCGCCATTGAGGTGGACGGCCAGCGCCAGCCGTTGGAACTCAGCGCCCTGCCGACACAACACCCCATCTACGACATTGGCTTCCAGACATTGATGGACATGCGCCCTCTAATCACGGGTGCCAACTGTGTGCTTTGGAATGGCCCAGCCTCATACTTCGAGCTGCCTGAATTCGCTTTCGGAACCATCGAGATTCTCAACATGTGCGCGGAGGCCACAGGGGTATCTATCGTCGGTGGCGGACACACTAGCGCGTTGGTGAACCAGCGTGGGATGGCCGGAGAGGTAAGCCACAACAGCACCGGGGGCGGTTCGGCACTGGGTATGCTCTCGGGCGATCCAATGCCCGTTATTGACGCACTCGCGCGTTCGAACGACAAGTTCAGGCCACTACTCGGCGCATTGGGTCTCGAACCGGCGGAATGAGCCACTGGGGGGACTTGAACTCCCGACCTCCTGATTACGAATCAGGTGCTCTACCAACTAAGCTACAGTGGCGTCAGCGCGACCACCCGTGGCACTCGCATAAGAGAATCGGTGCCGCAGACAACGCTAAGGCCTCAATGACTTACACACCTGCATGGAAGAGACTGACGAGGGCGCAGCCCCGGAAGGAACAACACTAGCAGGAACACCGAATGCCGCCCCCGCTGGCGATGATGGCGGGGCGTACGGCCAGCCCGAAGTGCAGTACGCCAAGAGGTCTGCAGTTCCCGTTATCATTGGGGCTATTTACTCCCTCTTCCAAGTGCTCGCAGTTCTGGGTTCTCTAGCTGTTGTACTTGGAGGTGCTCTGCTTGCAAGTTTTGCATCCGAAATGGGTGACGGTTCAACCGAGGTCGGCATCATGGTAACCGTGGTCGGCGTCATTATGCTTGCAATATCCGGTGTGGGTCTTTATGCCGGCATACTCATGATTCAATACAAGAAGAAGGGTATTCACATCGCATTGAGTCTGATTGCTGTGGGTTTCCTCATGAACTTAGTCATGAACGTCGCAATGGAATTGCCCGTCACCGATGGTTTGGTAGGTTCACTCGCTACCAGTGGTATTTGCGCGGCACTTGTCGCAGTACCATTGCTAGTATCTGGCATATCTGAACAGATGGAATAGTCAGCGCAGTGCGCTGAGATCCGCCATGTGCCCGATACGGGCATTCACGTCCGCGAGGATGCCCTCCAGCGCAACCTCGGTCTTACCCTCCGCGCGCATCACCAGGATGGCCTCGGTATTGCTCGGTCGGCACAGGTACCAACCGTCGTCGTAACGCACTCTGATACCGTCCACCGTTGAACATTCCATGTCTGAGAAGGCTTCCTGCACGGCCGTCATAACTTCTTCTCGCTCACCAGGTAATGGGACCTTAGTCTCCCCCGTTGAAGGGTAGTCTGACAGGAATGAGAAGCGCTCTGAGAAGGATGGACCACCATCTGAGGGAGCGGGGTCACGCCCGATTATCTCAAGCAAGCGCGCGGAGTTGTAGAGTGAGTCGTCAAAGCCCGGCCAGCGGTCGTGTAGGAAGAAGTGCCCCGACATCTCACCTGCCATCGGGGCTTGGGGATTGTCCCGCAACTCTCGTTTCATGAACGAGTGACCAGTTCTCACCATTCTTGGCACACCGCCAGCAGATGTAATCGCCTCCTCTAGTGCCATACTGCACTTGACATCGAAGTACACTGTCCTCTCGGCCTCGGTGGCATCCTCTGGCAGGTTGGACAGGATGTCTGAGGCGAATATTGCCATCAACCTGTCCGGGTGGATGAAGCATCCGGCCTCGTCGACTACACCAATTCTATCCCCATCCCCATCCATCCCAATGCCAAACTCAGCGCCGTGTTCGACCACCGCAGTTGCTAGATCAGCCATGTTGTCCGGGCGAGTCGGGTCTGGAGGGTGGTTAGGGAAGTTGCTGTCCCACTCGCAGTACAGTGGGATCATATCGATTCCTAAGGCATCCATGAGCCTCACCGCCAGAGGTCCCGGGACCGCGTTGCCACAGTCCACTACGATACGAATCGACCTAGCAGGTTTGCCAGCATTCTCAACTATCGTGCGAATGTAGTGGTCCTCAAAGCCACCCACCTCGATGTGAGTGCCCTCGCCCTCGCGAAATTCGCCTGATTCGAAGGTCGCTCGCAACTCCTGCAGATCATCTCCGGCCACTGGAAGCTTACCATGACAGATCTTGAATCCGTTGTACTCGGGAGGGTTATGGCTTGCTGTGATGGCCACAGCGGCCTGCACAGGGAGGTCGACCGTGGCACGATACAGTACTCCGGTAGTGGTCACACCCAAATCGAGGACATCCGCACCGGTGCTAACGAGTCCCTCAACGAAGGCAGCGTGGAGGCTGGGTCCGGAATCCCTGATATCTCTCGCGATAGCAACCGCGGAAGCATCGAGGTGAGTGGCAACGGCTCTTCCAAGGGTGTTGGCGAATTCGGGCGTTAACTCGCTTCCTGCGATGCCCCTGATGTCGTACGCCTTGAACACACTCACGGCCCGGGTCAGATGCAGACACTCCTAAGCATTCCCGATTCGGGATAGCCACTCAATCAGCGTACTTTTCGACCACTTGGCAACTCTCGTAACTCATCAGGCTCCTCAAAACGCTTCAGGATAATATCGTTCATTATGCTCCCCCGCAACCGCGAAACGCCTCACAGACAATCTCAATCAGCGCGCCGCCAGGTAGGTCTGCGACTCCATAGGTTGCTCTGGCAGGTGGTATCGAGTCCCCAAGCCACTCGGAGTAGATCTCGTTGACCGTAGAGAAGAATTCTATGTCGGCCAACAGGATAGTGACCTTGACAAGGTCCGATTTAGAGCTGCCGGCCGCAGCCAGCAGACCGTCCACCTTGGCCAGAGTGCCGTGCGTTTGTGCCCCTATCCCATCTACTGAAAGATCCACTTGCCCGGACAGCCAGATATGGTCCTTCACGCTGATTCCCGGGCTGTATGGTCCGAAGACGGCTCCGCCGGCATCGATCTTCAGTTTGCGAGCCATACCTCCCGCACAGGCTCTTCAGTGAAATGTTTACTCTCGCAACATCTCGATGATTCGGAAGTGACTTCCAGCTACTTGATTGGCTGTCAGTTCAGCTATTGGCACCCAAGCAGCATCTGCTGCATCATCGCCACTCCGTGGCACCGCTTCGGGTTCCACGTCAACTAGGTAGAACAGCGCAATGATGTGCTTTCTCGGGTCCCTGTCGGGATCGCCTTGAATTGAGAGGGCGACCGGGTTGTAACCATCGACCCCCGCCTCCTCCTCAAGCTCGCGCAGGACTGCGTGCTCAGGGTCCTCTCCATAGTCTACGAAGCCACCTGGAAAAGCCCATTTTCCCTTCCAGACTTCGGGCTCACCCCCTCTTCTGATTAGCAAAGCCTCGATGCCGGACTTTCCCTCCCTGAGGGCGACCGCATCCACAGCGACGGCCGGATTGCTGTAGCCGTCGCGCCCGCAGACATCGCACGCATCACTCTCCATAGCGACGCCTCCTGCTTTGGTAGGACTCGAGCGCCTCGTATAGGTCGTTCTTGGAGAATGAGGGCCAGTGAACGTCGGTGAAGTGCAGTTCTGAGTAGGCTATCTGCCACAGGAGGAAGTTCGAGATACGCTCTTCGCCGCTAGTCCGGATGACAAGATCCGGGTCAGGCAGATTAGCTGTGTACATCCTAGCCGAGATCTGAGCCGAGTCTATCGATTCCAGCGCGAGTTCACCCTTGGCGTGGTCCGTTGCTACTTCACGCACAGCATCGACAATCTCCTCTCTCCCTCCATAGGCCAGACATACTGTGAACAAGAAGTTGGAATGTCCTGCAGTCTGGCTCTCGGCACGGTCAATCGCGTCGCGTACCTTCGAAGGCAAACTCTCCAAGCGACCCACAGCCTGTACCTTGACTCCGCGTGAGTGTATCCGCGGATCTGCTGCAATCTCGTCGAGACCGGAGATATACAAGTCATACAGTGACTCAAGTTCATCCTCTGGGCGCTCGCGCATGTTCTCGGTTGAGAGTGCATACACAGTGAAGTATGGGATCTCCAGATCTAGAATCCAGTTCATCACATCCTTGAGCTTCTCCTTACCGTGGTGATGCCCCAAATCACGCCCAATGTTACTATTCCACGCAAATCTCCTATTTCCATCCATAATGATGGAGATGTGCTCGGGCAATTCGCCCTGTTTCAGTCTGTCGCGCAGTCTGTTGGTCCGGATTCTGTCAGTTCGAGAGATGAAGCTCCATGCATAGCTGGAGTTCGCGATCAGTCGAGCAGGTACGGAGACCAGCTTGAATCGCAGGAACCACTTGGCCAAATCGTCGACCCGACGTCCCAACGACTTGCGCATGCGTCCCATGCTATCACCAAATGCTGACTGCGCTAAAGGGCGTCGCCTACTCAAGAACCTACTCGAAGACGATATCCGCCCCGTCTTCGAGCTTCTCCAGAAGACCCTTTTCGGGGTTGACGACAATAACCTGTCCAGACCGCTCCCAAACGGCAAGGTCGTGATGACTGTTGCCTGCATATCCGAAGCCGTTCTCACCGTATCTGGAGACTAGAGCCTCAGCCTTGCGCTTGTCACGCAAATTGTAGGTGGCGTCCGAAGCCATCACATCGGAAAACAGACCCACATGGGCGGCCACCCTCTCAGCCACGATTCTATCAGATGCCGTTGCCAACACCAGTGTTCGCCCCCTAGCTCGCTCTCCTGTAATCCAGTCGAGAAAAGCCTCGTGGTAGTTCAGTTCTGCAGGATCGAAGACCAGTTTCTCAGCGAGATCCCGCTTCCACTGTGCCCTTCTTCCTGTGAGTTCTTTCAGAATTATGCCAAGAAGCATCCACGGCCGCCTCGGAATGACTCGGGAAAAACAGATTCTACTCATATCCGAGAGAATCAGAGTACCGTCCATGTCAACGGCCAGTGGAGTGTCAGACACAGCATCTCCCATGAGCCTCGCTGAGGGGGCTTGGATTCAAGGCTTCGCCGACCGATTCAATGAAGTCGACCACCACCTCGTGGTTCTGGGGGGTGCGACGTGGCAGAGCAGGAGAGACCTTGGAGACCGGCCGCAATGGCCGAGATTGAGTCCGATTCTGATGCTCCACCGGGATTCAATGCGGTCACTTTCGCGGGAATCGGGATGGTGGCTAGGATGCTGGAGCCACATGATTTGGCGAATACTGACGATTGGAAATCCCTTGTTGCTCGTTTGGAGTCATGGGGAGAGGTCCCTGATCCCGATTCCATAGCTTCGATTTCAACTGCTGCCACTAACAGGGGATTGGTAGCCAAACTGTCTGCTAATTCCGATTGGAGCGCCGAATTCCTTCCATGGGGCTCGGACGGGCGGCTCAGGGCACGGGCAAAAGCGGCCCCGAAAGGCTCTCGTGTACCATTGGGGGGGTACTCCTGGCAAGGCACCGACCTCATCATAATCAGACCCGCAGACTCCACATCGACTGATTCTGCGAGCGAGATTACAAGAGCCCTGAAGGCAGACGAAATGGGCACTGCTCAAGAAGAACTGCGAAACGCCGGAACAGTCTTGGGACACTATCACACAAAAGCCATGGCAGCAAGGACGACACCCCCCGATGCATCCAGATGGAACGCTAGGAACCAGTGGCTGGAGGAGACTCTTCACGCGACGTACATCTGGCGAGCCCCGTACTCGAAGAACCAGCCATGCACCCTCGCCCTCGGCGATGCCAGACTCTCGGACGTCTCAGGTGACTCACTGAAGATAGGGAGGCCGAGATTGGCCGATGCTCTGCGCGCACATACCT
Organism: Methanobacteriota archaeon; assembly: GCA_004195715.1. Lineage (GTDB taxonomy): Archaea > Thermoplasmatota > Poseidoniia > Poseidoniales > Thalassarchaeaceae > Thalassarchaeum. The sequence continues at coordinate 22,861 of PSPX01000024.1, forward strand.
GCGAATTCCCGGCTATGCGCGACCTTGCATCCCTAGTCCACGATCTGTCAAGAATCCACTACTCATCGCCAACAAACCTCGAACTGACTCCTCTGCGCTCGGCACTGATTGATGGTTGGAAGACCGCAGCGCCGTCTGACTGGGCCTCCGACGAAGCATTCTACTCACATAGAGGTGGGATGGCGATATGGGAGTACGAGCAGTGCCTACTCGATGTACTCGAGGCAACTTCTCACCAATCAGGTGCGCCAGAGCCGGCAGTGACTACGCTGGCTTACGTCAAGACTTACCAGAAGCGGATGTTCAGCAACCGCACCTTCTCGTCACTTTCGGTGATGGCTGCGTTCTTCGGCATTGCCTCTTTGGTCAATACTTTCCCACCTACGATGGGAGAGATTCCTCTTCCGATAGCCTGCATCGCCCTGAGTTTCTGGCTGTATAGAGTGTACAGGAGAATGTCCCCGTCTCCTGAGAGGCCGTTCACGCATCTCGGGAAATGACACCCTCTTCGTAGCTGTAGTGTATCGGTTTTCCTGTGGGTATCTCGAGAGAGACGATGTCCTCAGGGCTTATTCCATCAATGTGCATCACAATAGAGCGCAGCGAGTTGCCATGAGCTGAGACTAGGACGTTCTTGCCGTCGACTAGATCCGGTAATATCTCCTCGGCGAAGTAGGGAATGGTCCTCTCGGCTGTCATCTCCAGACTCTCGCCATCAGGGGGGGCGACATCGAACGAACGACGCCAGATGTGAACCTGCTCCGCACCATGCTTCTCCGCCGTTTCTGCCTTGTTCAGGCCCTGTAGCGCGCCATAGTGACGCTCGTTGAGCCTCCAGTCATACTTCGTCGGAACATCTTCTGAGGCCTCGTTGTGCCGCATGATAATCTCAGCAGTCCTTTGCGCTCTAACGAGGTCGCTCGTGTGGACGATGTCGATTCGAATCTCTGCCAGTTGACGCCCAGCCTCTTCAGCCTCTTCCACACCCTGCTCGGAGAGGCCGACATCAGTCCAACCAGTGAAGCGGTTGGAGGCATTCCAGACCGATTGGCCGTGGCGGACCAGAATGAGTCTGGCCATGTTTGCACCTTACATCTGGGCCCTGCGCCGCGGCTCGTGGAAAGCCAAACCGCTCTCGTTACCCCTAGCGCGGGCCATTAGCAAAATGTCCTCGGTGAACTCCCTCTGGGTCTTTCCAGAGGAAGCACAGTAGAAGTTGGTTGAAACCGTAATCTTCGATGGAAGAGTCTCAGTGACGCGAACCCACGAGTCCTCGCGCTTGGTAGATCTGGGATCTGCAAGCACCTGCTCGCAGAGGGATTCACAGAACTGACGGAGCTGGGCAGCATCGCTATCCTCCTCAAACTCGAAACGCGGGCGAATCCTACGGAACCTTCGGTGACTGAAGTTCTCAACAGGGGAGTTGGTGATGTTGGAGTTGGGGATTGTGATCATCGTGTCTGCCCCCGTCCTCAGCATGGTGGTGCGCAGGCCGATGGTGACGACCTCACCCTCGGCATCCTCGACGACAATCCAGTCACCGACGTTGAACGGCTGGTCGACGATTATCGAAATAGCCCCGAAGACGTTCGCCACAGAGTCCTTCGCTGCAAGTGCCAGAGCCAGGCCAGTGATTCCAAGACCTGCGATGAGGCCGTTGAGGTTGACCCCGAACAGTCCTGCTATCACGAAGAACCCGACCACTACCACAGCGAGTCGCCCTATTGACTCGGCAACGCTAGCCAGCGAGCGGCGAGCCGCCATATCGTCTCCCTCGACCACGATGAAAGCATCGAGGTAGTCGACCAATCGGTATGCTGTCAGAAGCACGAGTATAACGAATCCTGCCCATGAGATTACCTTTACAGTGTCTATCAGATCGGCGTCCCAAACGGGTGCTGCGTTCACGTACTCTCCCATTTCGTCTGTAGCGGAGAGCCAATCCAGAGAGAGCCACATTGCAAAGAAGACGACCATCCACCTAAGTGACTTGGGAGCAAACACATTCTCGCTGTTTATCCTTTCAATTTTGGAGAATACATCCATCAACCGCGGAAAAATCATCCGTCTGGAGAGTATTCCAGCTGCCATACTGAGTGCAGCACAAGTGATTACAACAACCAGAGTCCCTGTTGAGAAGTCACCAATCATGGGGTCCCTCTCCATGAAATTATCGAGCACGTTCATGGTGCGGCCGAGGGCGCCCCCCTCAAAAGGGCATCCCCGGTCCTGTGGACCGCTTCTCCGAGGGATTGAATACCGCCCCTATGGTCGCAGAGGCGTTCAGATGTCACCAATAGACGCCACACGTGTCGAGCAAGCAGAGGCGCGCTCTCGCCGAGTTCCAATGACAGCGATGCTTCTCCCCTTGCTACTATCTCTAATCGCACCGGCTTCACTTGTGTCTCCGGTCGAAGCTCAAGACGCGGAACCCGGGTACGCTCCCGAAGACATCTGGTCCGATGAGTACGCCTTCCAGATATTCCCGTGGGGAGGCAATGAGAGAGTTCAGTTCAAGACATATCACGACTACTTCACGATGAAGGACAGGATGCAGTTCCTCTCTGACCGCAATCCCGAGTTCATCTCCTACCACGAAGGGCTCATCGGCGGAATCAACGCTCGTGGCAACGAGATGGGCTCCGACGACTATGAGGGGTGGTACTACAATCACGCCAGTCCTTGGGTGAAGATTACCGGGGATGTAGCCGGAGGAGATTGTAACGACTTTGTTGGAGACTGCGGCAACTACGCTGATCGTCCTGATGTCATGTTTGTAGGTAACCATCATGCAAGGGAGTGGATGTCCTACACCGTACCGATGTTGTTCATCGAGACCGTGGCGTACTACTACGGTCAGGCTGGAGTGGACAATGACGGCGACGGACTGATCGACGAGGATCCCTGGGACGGCATCGACAACGATGGAGATTGTGCGATGCTCAATGCGAGTAATCAGGACTACAATGGAGACGGCGTTGCATGCGGACCAGGGGACTTAGGTGTGGACGAGGACTTCTCTGAACAGTTCATCACCGACCTAGTCAATACGAGAGAGATATATGTGATACCCATGCTCAATGTCGATGGCAATCGTTACGATCGTGAGGAATACTGCGGCGAGACTGCGTGGGAGAATTGCAGGACCAGCGGTTGGAGGAAGAACCTGCGAGATAACACTGTGACCGGGTTCACACCTCTGCCTGACGTCGATGAGGAGGTTGACGAGGGCTGCGACGGAGTCGACCTGAATCGCAACTACCAGTTTGAGTGGGGCGCCCCCCTTGGTGCGACCGGCCCGCTATTCCCTGGAATGTGCTATGCAGGCGGTCCGAACAACGATGTCTACAACGGCCCTGTTGACACCGTCGACAATGACGAGGATGGCAAGGTCAACGAAGATCACGTCGATGGTAAGGACGACGATGCCGATGGTCTGGTTGACGAGGATTGGATGGGTGGTAACAGCGAGCCTGAGACCAAGTTCATCCAAGACTTGACTGAGATGAATGATGATGACGGAGATGGTTCTTCCGAGTTTAAGTCCACGATAACATGGCACTCGTTCTCGGAATTGGTTCTTTGGCCGTGGGGTCATTGCACGGAATGCGTCTCTCCTGATGACGAGTATCTCATCTACCACGGCAATGTGATGGCTCAGATGACTGATTACGCGCCTATGCAGTCATCAGACCTATACCCGACTACTGGAGACTTCTGCGATTGGCATTACGGGGTTCACGACTCGTATTGTTACACCATAGAGATTGGTAACGCCTTCCACGAACTTCCAGAGGACATAGCCCATATCGCAGTTCGGAATCTGGGGATTTCATTTTACATGTCAGAAATCGCCGATGACCCTCGATACAGGGCGATTGTCGGAATCGAGAACACCACGACCCGCCAGTGGCTGGCAGATCCAGCCAATGTCACTGTGCCGGAGAACGGTGACATACCCGTCGAGTTGTGCCTCGATACCTCATTTCCCTACACAACTCAGATCGAGCGCACCCATCTAATGTGGCGCTTCGTAGAGCCAACTAGGCAGCAGAACGACTTCGGGCCGACAGAATGGGTAGATGTCCCGTGGATGATGTCTGCGTTTGCAGATACTGAGGATTCCTGCGTACTTCTCGACGGTGCCAATGGAACCATGCTCATGAGTCACATTCCTATGCCTGACACTTCGGTCGGCAAGATTCAGTACAAGGCGATGTTAGGAACGACTAACGGAGCCTTCCCATTCACCTATCCGACTGTCGATGAAGGTGGGAACTACTACGAGTTGGCAATACCTTACCGAGCCTCCTTCGGCTCGGCTGTTCTAGCAGTTCTGATGTTCTTAGTGATAGCAAGTTTTGTCTGGGGCGGCCTCGGCTATACCCTGCGCGCTATGTTCGATGACGAACGTGGCGTAATCGGTTTGCCGGAGGATGGCGGATGAGCCAGCAGGAGCCCTCGTCGGACCAGTTCAGTGGCCGAATGGGACTGATCTTCGCCACCATCGGTGCCGCCATAGGAACCGGTAACATCTGGCGCTTCCCTAGGATGGTAGGCGCCAACGGGGGTGGCTCGTTCCTAGTCCCATGGCTGATTTTCCTATTCCTCTGGTCCATTCCACTAATCATAGCCGAATTCGCACTGGGCAAGCGCAGCAGGACAGGGACAGTGGGCACATTCAGAATCTTCGCCGGCCCAAAATTCGCTTGGATGGGACTTTGGACAGCTTGGATATCAACAGCAATAGGATTCTACTACGCCGTCGTCACTGGTTGGTGCCTGAACTACTTCCAGACCGCCATCCGTGGTGGACTATCCCAGGGCGTTGATACCACCGAGGTCTGGAATAACTTCCTGCAGGCGCCGGGGCAGGTCATCATCTACCAAATGATTGCGATTCTGATTACGATGGCTGCAATATGGAGAGGCGCCAAGGCGATTGAGAAGGCAAACGTAATGCTGATGGTGTCATTATTCGTACTGCTCTTCACCGCGCTCTTCCTAGCCTTTGTGATGGACTTCGAAGACGGAACCCTCGATGGCTTCGTCTACATGTTCAGTATCCAGCCAGAGTATCTGATGGAGCCCGAGACTTGGATAAACGGACTCTCGCAGTCAGCCTGGTCGTGTTCGGCGGGCATGGGTATGGCAATCACCTACTCGGTGTACATGCGCAAGGACGAGGACACCACCCTGAACGCCGCCACTATGTGCCTCGCCAACAACAGCATCTCGATCATCGCCGGTCTGACTGTGATGATGGCAGTGTTCGCTGTCTCCGACGACCCGCTCAGCGCGGTAGGCGGCGGCAGTTCAGCAATCACCTTCCTTGTCCTCCCTGAGGTATTCGCCAAAGCGCCCGGCGGCCCCGCGATACAACTGCTCATGGTCGCGGTATTCTTCCTTGCGCTGTCCTTCGCCGCGCTGACCTCGATGATATCGACTGTGGAACTGTGCGTGCGCAACTTCGTCGACCACGGGGTCGACCGCTCGCAGGCGGTCGGGTTCACAAGCGTCGCCATCTTCCTGTTCGGGCTGCCGAGTGCAGCGTTGTGGATTCTAGTGGATGAGTCCACCGGGGTGGCCTTCCCCCAGTTCCTCGAGGTACAGGACCACATTTGGGGCTACGGTCTGATGTTCAGCGGGCTGTTCATCGCCTACAGCATCTGGAAGTATGGCTGGAGCCGCTACAAGTCGTGGCAGGAGGAGAACGAGGTCGAGGACTTCGACATGGGGGACTACGTCGATAACGGTGTTTCCGCTTTCCGTGACGACTTCATCAACACCGGAGACAACGACTGGTGGATTGGGCGCTGGTGGGACGCTATCATGTACATCGGATTCCCTGCCATGTTTGCCGTCCTGATGCTCTCTTACTTCAGTGACCTGCTGCTCAATGTGCATGACCCATGGAATCCGACCAATCCTCATGGGATCTCGATTATCCTCCTGTTCTGGGGTGTCACTGCGTTCATTTTCATCTCTCTCAACAAGTATGTTCTCGTCAATCGGATGGTTCCCACCAAAGACTCTCCTTGGTTCTGGCCCCTTTCGAGAGACTTCGAGCTGGAGCCGCGCCCGCTGTTCCGCAACGTCCCCGAGGGCGCGGATGCACCAATCGACATGCTGCCGGGGGGCAGCGATCCATTCGTCGTGCAGGCCGGCGAAACACTTCCTGACTCATTTGTCGACGAGTATGGCGAGACCCGCAGCCATTCAACGGCAACTGTTGAAGCAGAACTCGTGTGAGTCGGGCCATGCGCGAGCCGGCATGCTGGGAGATGCGCTGGCCCGAGGTCGCAGTACTCGACGGCAATGCGAATGCACTTGGTATCGAAGAGGCATCGCTGATGGATGCGGCTGGTAAGAGACTCGCTACTGCTGCACGCGAAATGGCAGAAGGAGCGATTGTGATCTTATGTGGACCGGGCAACAACGGCGGAGACGGCTTCGTCGCCGCTCGCTACCTGCGTGAATGGGGCATCGATACCTCGGTCATAGCCAGCCACGCTGAATCGCGCGGCGCCAGCGCGCGCGCCGCGCGCGAGGCCGCAGGTGAGGTACGAATCTGGCCCAATGCACCTCTCAAACCTCATTCTCTCGTCGTGGACTGTCTGTTGGGAGCAGGGGTCTCGCCTGGACAGAGCCTCAGGCCCCCTATCGGAGACATCGTAGCTTGGGCAGTTGAACTCAAGACTCCCGTGCTTGCCTGTGATATCCCAACGGGATTGGGAGGACTGGATGCGCTACCAGCTGTCGCCACCATCACCTTCCATAGTATCAAGCAGGGACTGGCCTCACCCGAGGCCGGGGAAGTCACGGTGGCTCCATTACCATGGCCGGCCGAGGTCGAAGACTGCGGGCCCGGTGATGCGAACCGGTATCCTCCTCTCACTGCAAACGCTCGCAAGGGAGACCGCGGCCGACTATGGGTAATCGGAGGAGGTCCCTACCACGGTGCCCCGATGCTTGCAGGGATGGCAGCCGCTCGCACTGGCTGCGATCTCGTACACATCGCGATGCCTAGTGCAGCCGCAGCTAGAGTAGAGTGGCCAGCCACACTGATTCCCGAGATCTTGCCAGACGAGGACATGCTAACCGATGCTTCTCTCGCACATATCTCCGAAGCCTTCGGATTGCGTGGAACTCAAGCGCTAATCATCGGCCCTGGTCTGGGCCATGATGATGCCACGTTGAGTGCTGTATCAGAGATACTCAAGATGTCTTTAGACAACAGTATTCCCGTAGTGATTGATGCTGATGCCATCAGTGCCCTGCCCAGTGGGTCATGGCCTGATGGACTAAGCGGCGTTGCCACTCCTCATGCCAAGGAGGCCGAGCGCTGGCTTGGAACAACATCCCCCTCAGATGCACTCAATGATTGCTCGGGAGAGGCCGTTACCATCGTGGTCACCGGCCCGGAGGATGAACTGACAGGTCCCGAAGGTCGCACCTGTCGTGCCTCAGGGGGTCACTCCCGCATGGCGGTGGGAGGTACTGGCGATCTGCTGGCAGGAACGATAGGAGGGTTGCTGGCTCAGGGCATGGAGGCATGGCCTGCAGCTAGACTAGGCTGCGCATTGCTGCGCGAAGCCGGTACCAGAGCAGCCGAGAGCACCGGCCCAGGACTGCTTGCAGAGGACGTTCCTGTTGAGATAGCCAGAGTACTGGCGGAGTGGACGTAGGGATAGCATGCTGGTCAGTGAAGATTACCCGTGGGCAAAACTGCTGCGTGAGTATGCGACTTACTGCGCAGTAGGTTGCATCAATGTCGCCGTATTCTTCGTTATCTACGACTGGCTCTATGACATGGTCCTAATCGAGCAGTACCGGGCAGCGAGCGCTTGGGCCGTGGCTTACTTCATCAGTTCGTGGCAGGCTCACTTCCTACATCGCTGGCTGACCTTTGAGTCTCCAACTGAATACACGAAAAGCCTCTATGTGATGCTGCTGATTTACACTGTCCTATGGGCGATTTCCACCACCACGATAGCTTACTTCAGTGACACCCTAGGATACAACCACCTGTACACATGGGCTGCCAACACAGCTGCTTTCGGCTTCTTGGCCTTCCTTGCACTACGCATCTTCGCCTTCCCCCTGTCGGACGGACGAATCCCACGCAAAGAACGCCTTGAGGAGTACAAAGAGCGGCGTAGGTCTTGAAGTGGTCTTGTTCGTGGCGCGGTCGTGACCCAAGGCGTACGAGGCACTAGGGACTTCTATCCCGAGGATATGAGGATACGCAACTGGCTGTTCGACAACTTCCGTAACGCCGCCCGCAGCCACGGATTCGAGGAGTACGACGCTCCGGTGCTGGAGCACGAGGAGTTGTACACCCGCAAGCAGGGTGAGGAGATTACACAGCAACTCTACAATTTCGAGGACAAGGGCGAGCGCAGGGTCGCCCTTCGTCCCGAGATGACACCTTCCCTCGCGCGCATGGTGATGGCTAGGGCAGGAGTCCTGCCCACTCCAATCAAGTGGTTCTCGATCCCACAGTGCTGGAGATACGAGCGCACGCAACGCGGACGCGGGCGCGAGCACTACCAGTGGAACGTCGACGTCTGGGGCAGCAACGCCCTCGAGGCTGACGTGGAACTGCTCTCGGTTCTAGTGAACTTCTTCGAGGGCGTCGGACTGACAGCCGACGACTTGGTCATCAAAATCAGCAGCCGCAAGGTGCTGGAGGAGGTTCTCGGCTCGCTGGGAATTTCCGGAGATGCCTTCGCCGCGACCTGCATCATTGTCGACAAGATGGACAAATTGTCCGAGGATGTTGTCGCAGCGCAACTGGCGGAGCAAGGACTCGGCGCTGACGCAGTGACTACTATCCAGTCCACACTCGGGGTTGACGACCTAGATTCTCTTTCAGCCGCACTTGGTGACGACAGCGCGGCCGTTTCGGAACTTGCAGGACTGTTCGACCTCATTGATTCCTATGGCATCGCCGACTGGGTTGCCTTCGACGCTTCGGTGGTCCGCGGTCTTGCGTACTACACCGGCCCGGTCTTCGAGGCACACGACCGAGCAGGACAGCTACGCGCCATTTGTGGTGGTGGCCGCTACGACAGACTGCTGTCGAGCCTAGGTGGCAAAGACATGCCAGCGACAGGTTTCGGTTTCGGTGACATGGTCATCATGGAATTGCTGATGGACAAGGGACTCGTACCCGACCTGCCTTCAGGCAACGAGGACATCGTCATCGCAATCAGCGAGGATTTGCGTTCGGCTGCGATGTCTGTAGCATCCAGACTCAGAGCGAGTGGTCGCTCGGTTGATCTCGTACTCGAGGACAAGCGCATGAAGTGGGCTTTCCGCCATGCCGAGAGAACTGGAGCACAAAGGCTCGTTATGGTGATGCCCGAAGAGTGGGCCGCTGGAAATGTGAGAATCAAGAATCTCGAAAGCGGCGAGGAGTCAGATGTCGCCGTTGGCGATTTGTGATTACTCTTCTTCGAGGATTTCTTCGATAGCTTCACTGGCTCCAAACATAGAGGCGATGATGGCCGAGACCCAGTCGAACACGCAATCACTCTTCACGAGAGAATCTGCTGGCGCCGACGGCAGCGAGTGCTAGAGCGCCGATACCTGCTATCAGACCGAAGCCGGGCAGAGCGTCCGAGACAGCGCCACCGATTCCGTCGCCACCGCCACCTTCTCCTGGGATGGTCTGGTTGACCACGGGGAAGTTCATTTCGACGGTGTAGTTGTCCTCATTATTTGAGTAGAAGAACTTGAAGTAAGAATCGCACAAGAAAATGAAGCATAAGGGTCCAGAATCTGCATAGCCAACCCACCTGAAGGTAACTATCGGCTCATCAGCCGATTTATTCCACCTAGTCATATTCTCATTGACGTCGATTTTCCAGTTCCGAGTTTCAGGATCACCGGTATCTATGCCTGCGTACTCTGTGCGAGCTACTTCCATACTGCCCTTAGAGAGAGTGACATTCAGATCCTCGCAATCATTAGCACACTGGCCCGGAGCATAGACCTCGACTGCGAAATCAAGCTCTATAGTTCCATTTGGACTGAGATACATATCCTGCTTGAAGTTCTCCTGTATCTTACATGAGAACTCAACCTCGTGCTTACCATTAGTTACCACACTCTCTCCGAAACCCTCACTGGCAGAACCTGAGGAATCGTTGCCATCGAAGTGAGTCCAGCAGTTGTTCAGGCCACTGTC
>PSPX01000042.1 GCA_004195715.1 Methanobacteriota archaeon
TAGGGAATATGATGCCCCCTCGTCATGCTGAACGTGATCGACTAATAAATCGCAGGAGAGACTCCCCCACACCACCCCAAAAAATGAATGATAGGCAAGATATAGCCAATAAAATTAATGGTAGAAATAACTCATCATAACAACCCATTGTGGAGGTGCATGGTCCTCTACGCTCAAGATATTGGCCATACCACTCGAATAGAAAATAGAGTGTCGCCATGGCTCCAATGAGCCCCGTCAATGAGTAACGAATGAGGAACCTAGTTTCCTCGGTGTCCTGCTTGGAAATATCGTGGATATGCGGGGTTTCTCCCCCTCCATCTGGAAGAGTGAATTGGGGATGTCCCTCTGGGGTTTGGTCCTTGTGATTGTAGCAATAACCGCCCTTTGGAATTGCCTTATTCTTCTGTCCACACTGATTTCCATCAGCCTTTATCCCAACACACTGATTTCTTGCTCCTTGGACCTTTGATGATGCGGGCATCATGCTTCGTACCCCTTACTGATGCTGATATCAGTTTGGGTAAGTTGGATTCTACCGATATCATAGAGGGGCCCATGAGTATGCATACGTCATAGAGGGTTAGTGGGATACCCATGTGTATACCCGCGTACACAAGGGTACCCACTATTACACCCGCATACACTAGGGCCCCTTTGTTACAACCAAGCCTAGGGAATGGATGCTATTCCACAACGCTATCAATTTCGTGACTGGCGTGTAATAAACGCCCCAGCAGCTAGTGAGACTAGGGCCAATGCCATTCCGAAACCAGGCAAGCTCCCCTCCTCCTCATGCTTATCTGAGTCCATGGGGTAAAAGTCAACCAAATCCGAGTATCCGTCTCCGTCAGAGTCAGAAAGAAGAGGATTAGTGCCCGTTTCTAATTCCACTATATCCGAAATCTGATCGTTGTCGTCATCTGTATCGGCGTTGTTTCCAATACCGTCACTATCGGTATCGATCGACTCGCTGGAATCCAGAGGGAACGCGTCTTCCTCATCTGGCGACCCATCCCCGTCGTCGTCGGTGTCAGCGTTGTCACCTATCCCGTCGTCGTCGGTGTCAGCGATTTCACTCGGGTCTAGGGGGAACGCGTCATTCATATCGAGCACCATGTCGTTGTCATCATCTGTGTCAGCGTTGTTTCCAATGCCATCACTATCGGTATCGATAGACTCGCTGGGATCCAGGGGGAACTCGTCTTCCTCATCTGGCGACCCATCGTTGTCATCGTCCGAATCTAACTCGTCGCAATCAGAGTCCCCGTCGCTATCTAGGGGAATGCTAGTAGGATCCGTCATATCTGACAGACAGGCTGCTTCCAATGTGTCAATCCAACCATCATCATCATCGTCATCATCTGTCGAGTCCCCGATTCCGTCGCCATCTGTGTCGACAGTCTCGCCTCCGTCCATCGGAAATGAATCTAATTCATCAGGGACCCCATCCCCATCGTCGTCGTCATCGAAGTAATCGCATACACCATCTCCGTCATTGTCCGTTGGAACAGAAGACGCGTTCCTCTCGTCCGTTATACAGACGTACTCCGCAGGGTTGTTCCAACCGTCCCCGTCAATGTCTATGTCGGAGTTGTCACCTATCCCGTCGCCATCCAGATCCGCGGTCTCGATCGGATCGAGCGGAAACGCATCATCCGCGTCACCGACTCCGTCTCCGTCGTCATCGTCATCAGCGTTGTCACCCACTCCGTCGCCATCCAGGGAACGCATCATCCGCGTCACCGACTCCGTCTCCGTCGTCATCGTCATCAGCGTTGTCACCCACTCCGTCGCCATCCAGATCCGCGGTCTCATTAGCATTCTGGGGAAAGGCATCCTGAGAATCAGGCACGCCATCGTTGTCATCGTCGGTGTCAGCGTTGTCGCCCGTGCCGTCCCCATCGTAATCGCTCCATTCGCTACTGTCTAGGGGAAAGGGGTCCAGTAGATCGCTCAAACCATCCCCGTCATCGTCATCGTCTTCCTGTAGGTCCGTCTCGCACCCTTCTTCTATTGTATCAGGAAGGCCGTCCCCGTCGGTGTCTGTATCCGCACATGCATCATCGGGAAAAGGATCGGTCGTGTCGGGCGTCCCATCCTCGTCTGAGTCAGGGGGGTTGAACACGTCGTAGCCGTAGAGCTCGTTGTCCGGGACGAAGTCAAAACCCGGAGGCATCCACTCGCCATAATCACAGTCAAGCGATAGTGTGTCGTTTCCACTGTGGTATTCGTACTCGCATATGTCAAAACCACCCCCGTCTACCTCTCCATCCTCGTCGAAGGTGATGTTGTACGCTGCTCCTTCCCATTCGAAACCCACGTAGTGGAGGGAGTCCTCTATGGACTCGTCGAACGTCTCTGAGAGCATGTAGGCCTCTGCTAGCAATGTGATGGCATCGTAGGTTTGAGAGGTGTAGATACCAGCGTCGCAGTTGCTATCGTTCGCGCAGTCTTCCCCAAAGGCCTGACCTCTTTCGGATTCGCTCAACTCATCTGAGTTGAAAGAGTCGATATACCTCGGCATAGCCGCTAATACCCCGTCTGCATCGCTAGGATCGGTGAAGTCATTGGGGTCGAGGGAACCAATGCCTTCCCATCCTGCTATGCTACCCGAGAAACCCTCGTTCTCCAGCTCTTCGATTATTCCTGCACCATCCGGTGCGAAGGAAAACAGAGCAACGCTGTCGCAGCCGCTGTCTACGATGGATTCTGCAATCCACGTGAAGTCCGTTGTTGACCAAGAGTCGTAACCAAGCACCACATCGTCTCCGTCAGAGTCCGTGCAGAGGGAGTTTCCTGCTTCGTTCCAATCATCAATGAAGACGTCTTTAGCATCTGTTGCATGGTTGTCGGACATGTACGCTACTGCAGGGCTGCTATTCCCTGCCCCGTCTATGACCGCAGATACTGAAGATGCCATCAAACCGTCGCTGGGAATCACACGTAGGAAACCGGGGTATTCGGTCGAGTCGCTGAGGCCTGGGTGGGAGGACGTGGGGGAGACGTGAGGGATCCCATTGGCAGAAAGCACATCGTTCGCTTCCATGGTGGCCCCAGAGCAGAGGGCGCCGGCCACAAGCTCGATACCATCGTCCACGATGTCTTGAGCCGCGGAGGCGGCCAAGCTTCCGTCGCATCCCGAGTCGTACTCTGATAGGGAGAAGTGGTAGTCGTCCTGCTTGTCGTTGATGTGATTGATGGCAATCTCTGCAGCGGCAGTGAAACCCGGGGCAAAGGTCGAAATCGGGCCTGACATGTCGTACAGAAAGGCTATCTCGACTACAGGAGGAGGATCCCGACTTTCACTCTCAGCTACCGATACGCCTGAAAGGGCAATCGACGCAACCATCATTATTCCAACTAGTGAGACTACATTCTTCCTCATGTGCTTGGAGCCGCACTTTCAGAAATAACACTTTTCATGACTACGTTTGGAAATCTCTGTATCATAGGGATGGATCATCACAGATGCGCAATCGGGGGTCCTTTCCCTAGACCCACGGATAGGGACGGCATAACCTTGGGGCTCTAGGGGAAACCCATGAATACGGGTGCGTGACAATCCAACCGTGGTACTCGGGAGCATCATCTTCGCTACCCTTTCGATTACCCTTGATCGGATGGGGGCTCGTTGTGAGCGACTCGATTTGCTGGGACTTTAATTCCACCAGTCTTCATCATCGGTTCCACAGTTACGAAGAGTTTCCTCTACGAAGTCTATTATTTCGCCAGGGTTCCTCTCTACGTTCACTATTTCCTCTCTGATTAGTTCCTCTCCCAGCAGTTCCCTTACCGAAACGTGGTCGTCCCCTCCTTTGTCCCCTAGGAAAGAAATCTCCAGTTGTCTCCCTTTCTCCTTTGTATCCTCAAGATAAATCAATTCGGAGTCCCCACCGAAACTGGATATAATTTCCAACAATTCTGCTGTCGAACGGGCTTCGAATTCCTTCTCTATAGTTCCGTCTATGAGTACTGAGAAAGTGCGAGATCCTCCCTCGAATTTTTGGGCCTGAGCATCTAAGATCTGAGACATCAAGAGGGCCTCATCCATGTCCAGTGAATCGGAGTATTTCTTAATCCACGCAGACCTTGCCATGGCTTGAAGCTCCATCGCCTCAGGGCCAGAGTCCCAACCGCCCTTGGCTTGTCCACTAGGATCACCAGGATGGGGCTTATCAGCGTCATAAACCAGTTTGTACCTCTTGTGGGAGTGTTCTGGGAGAGTCTTCTCGAATGACCTTGCGGTGTGAAGGGCGAGGAGTGGAGGGAGTACGCATGTCGGTGCACATAGGAAGTAGAGTATGCCCCCACAACCATCACCCCATGATAATGAAAATAGGCGATATGGGCCAAATACCATCATGGTGAATATCAGAAATATTGTTGATCCAACTATGACCCATATCCTAGGCGCCCTGTTGAAAGCAAGGAATGAGAACGTCAGCCCAAGCCCACGCCACATTTTTAACTTCAATATTACAAATCCTATGAATAAGACAATGAATAGGATAACTCCCTTCTCTGCGGAATTCATGCCCCTGTCAAAGGCATTAGGTATGTATAGATGTGGAAGTATGAATCAATGGGTATCAGTGGGCCGAATTAGACGCTACCGTTGGAAATCTCCGTATCATAGGGGTGGATCATCACAGATGCGTAATAGAGGGTCCTTTCCCTATACCCACGGATAGGGGCAGCATAACCCTGGGTCTA
>PSPX01000025.1 GCA_004195715.1 Methanobacteriota archaeon
CCCAAGTATGCACGGTGCCTCCCATGACAGGGCCTTCCGATCCAGTTGGAAGAGATACTCCTGAGCACTCGCCGTAGACGAATGCTGTAGCGAAGTCGCCGGTCAGCGCGTATTCAGAATCGTACAGGATTTCTCGTACTTTCGCAGGGCTGAGATCCACAGTTCCTTCATATTCCCCTCTGTTAAGGCCGATTTCGATGTAACCTCCCGCTATCGGTTCCTCAGAACCAAGAGAGAGTTGCCACCAGTTATTTGCATCCATTGTACCAGTGCCTCCAACCAGTATCATCTCGAACTCAAGTGGAACACCTCCTACCATGTCAATCCATAGACCTGCCCAATCATAGGACACTCTGTGCGCCGAGTAGGAACAACGCGACCCCGTATAGTGGAATTCCTTGGAAGTCTGAAACCGAGAGAATTCCATTATTGGGGCTGGAGCCTTCTGTGCCCCAAAGGATGTTGTTCAGGGCTACGGGGTTAGCGATGTCGACACCGCTGACCTCTGCTAGACGCTCCCTCAAGGACGCGTTAGAGGCTGTTGCAAGGTCTGCTCCACCGCCATTTACGGCAAAAGTCGTACCAGCGAGAGCGTAAACGGCCCAGTCCATGTGTGTGAGGACTACTGGGTCGGTGCTACTGTAACCGAACAGCGCAGCACGGACCGGAGTAGTAGTCTCGCTAGGCTCTCCCATGCCCGCTACAAGCATAGGGCCTATGTCGCAGGTTAGGGCGATGCAAATCCCCGTGGAAGGGTCTACAGCATCGTAGAGGATGCTCTGGGCCGATGCCGCGAAGTCAGGACTCGCATCAGCGGCTCCACTCTGCGCGAGCCAGTTGTCATAGGCCCCTTTGAGCACGGCAGCGGGTGCCATGGCGTCAGCAGTCGCCTCATCGTATCCGGCTTGCTGAAGTGCCGCCGATGCCCCAGGTGCCATCAGGTCAATCTTTTCCGATGCCCAGATGCTGGGTGCCCTGTTCTGCATGTCATTGATTAACATCATCTGCGTGAAGCCGGCCTTGGCAAAGGTCTCACCGTAGGTTATCCCGGTAGCCACACCTGCCATCCTCTGAGTGTTCCAAAGGATGTTTGCATTTGTCAGCTCGTAATCTCCCGAGACCGATGCATGCTTCTCGCCGTCGTCATCTGTCCATGTGCAGTTTTCGCACCAGTCAAAGGAATCGTACTCAGAGTATGTGATGGTGCCACCTTTGGCGTCGAAGTCAAGGATTTCCTTGGTCGTAGTGACGGTGTAGATGAACGGCCCCATCTTCTCAAACACGGCGACTTCATCATTTAGGCTAGCACCCGGATTCGTCAAGTTGTAGGCGAAATACGATCTCTCGCTAGTTTGGACAAGCCACTCTTCATCCTCCCAATCGGAAGCATCGTCCCTACCGTCGACTATCAGTTCCTCGACTCCGGCTTGGACGTTGCTTGCCACTACGCCGGTCAGGACGAACATGTTCAGGCTGACCAGTATTATTCCTGTGAGCATCATTGCTATCGATTTGTTGCGGTTCATGGTATACACTCTCTACGCGCGCACACATGGGTGTGTGAGATAAGTGTTGCACTGCTATTCAAATCCGAAGAAACGCGTTACTGAGACTCAAATGAAGCCGAATCCATCGAATTCACGCGCGAATGTGTACATCATGATTGGAACTAGGATAATCCCCATTGCATGGCTGCGCCGGATTCCAATACGTGGCGGCATCAGGCCCATCGCGGTGCCGATGATTAGGACTCCCAGACCTATCCATCCGGTTGATAGCCAGACGAGTATGGAGATGAACCCTGTGACCGTGAAAACAACTGTGCGTAGAGGCACGATTTCATGCATCTTCAGCATCCCTTTGCCGACCTTAATCATTACCGGAACCGCGAACAGCCCGGAAGCAATCGTGATGCCCAACAGCCTGATGAAATCAGCCGGGGGCGCGACGGAGTTCCACATGTCGATTGGATACATCATGTTGAGGGCGAGGGCGGCCCCAGAGCGCGGTCTGCCGACCATGTACAGGAAGCCGAGGACCATCACCGTGACCGCGGTGTTCACCGAGGATAAAACGGCGATGACCTCGAGGTCCTGTTGCTGACTCTGGGCTCCCAAGTCGAGGTCGGGACTGACTCCGGCTTCGGTCAACACCTCCTCGAAGATCTCCCTCTCCTCATCAGAGAGCTCGTCGAAGTCGTCGATGTCGAGGGGTGATACCTTCGGCGTGAAACCCGGTTGAATCCCGTGTTCGAAGTCGGCCGGGATGTAGTCCGGGTCAGTCAGCCTGCCCCACAGGTTGCGCATGCTCATGACAACAACTGTGGCTTGGGCAGCGGTCATCCCCGGCAGGATGGCCATGACCGAGGAGACGATGGCGGACAGGAAAGTAGGGATTGCGAGGGGCTTCATCGGAGGCATCTCCCAGTTGGCCTCCTGAGGAGGGATCTCAGAGGTTGTAACATAGATGTCAATCAGGTTGGCAATCCCGAACAGCCCGGCCAGACCTGGGAATAGCAGTGTGGCTGATGGCATCCCTATCGGAGACCGCCCAGGTAACTCGAAAACAGCCCATCCGTAGAATCCTGTGAGGAGGAAGAAGGACGTCGCAGCGAGCATCCCCGCGGTTCTTGAGCTGCTGCCGAGTCTTAGGTCGAAATTCTCCCATCTGCGGTGGATGTTGAACTTCCCCACAGGGATGTTAAACTCAATCTTGCGAGGCAGCCGGAAGACCAGCCTGCTGGTCAGCCGCTGGCACCACTCGGGCCAGGGCAACCGAGTCGTTTCGGTCATGATGAGGAATATCGAGATAATCAGAAGCAGCCAAGGCAGGACGTCGCGACTGGACTCGTAGAGGCCCAGCCCCGGATTCTCTCCGAAAAGTAGCCTCGCCACTATCAGCAGGGGTATTGACATCAGCATCCCCATTTGCGAGCCACGCGCTGAGTAAGCCACTCCTTGCGCCGCTTGACCCGAGATTAGCATACGGTGTCCGGGCAACAGGGCGAGAGCCATGTTGTCATCAGGTGCGCCGATTAGAGCGCTAGGGATGTAGTTCAGGAATGTGTGTACGGTGCCACAGGCGACGATGATACCAGCAACAGCGTCTAAGGGGACCCCGATGGCGACTGCCACCGGCGCGAGACTCAGTGCTATCAGGGCGACATTGTTGACGTGGAACCCAGGAATTAGTCCGGTCAGGCAACCCAGCATGATGCCGATTAGGTAGGAGGCAATCAGCCATCCGTAGTCGAGCAACACTGGGTCCATTGAATCACCTCAGCGAATATCGATGCAGAACTGAGCGGAGTTCCCAATCGAGTCCTCGGTCATAGTCAGCCTACCAGTCCATTCGATGGGCTCTCCAATCTGCTCCTGCTGGCTAGCTTCAGTGCCATCCCCGAGCAGACACACCTGCTCATCAGATCCTGAGCGTGAGATCCACTGGTTACCGTCTTCGTCCATTACCGCTTCACCAGTTATCTGGACCAGTTTGCCGAGATCCCATTTCCATGAGTTGTAACCATCGCCCCAGTTGAGCACCGATGGGGCAGGCGCTTCGCCAAGCAGCCAGGAGCGTGCTTCTAGGACCAGCCTACCATCCGACTCCGACCACAGCACCGTCGCGTTGAACCGAATCGCCTGATCGGCTTCAATCCACTCAGCATGCTCGCCCACAAATTCTATCCTGAGTTTGGTGTCTCTGTCATAGTAGCCGGGTCCATTGCCGACGTATCCTTTGTCGTAGTCAGGAGGGATCGGATCGGTAATCCAACCTTCGAACTGGTAGCTACTGCCGACATAGGTAAACGGGTCTTCGACGATGGCCTTCATTGCCATGATATCGTCGCCGAACTGGCCTGCAGGGTGCTGCAGCGCCTCGACATAGCCTCGGTCTAGGCAGACCTCTGCCTCATCGGTAGACCATGCAAGCCTGCCGCCCCAGTCTCCCATCTGTCCGACTATGTCGTTCTCCATATCCTCCGGAGATGGCAGCATGCAAAGCCGGTCTGTAGGGGCGTCCCCTTCGATCCACCATTCGTCACCATCGCTGGCCACAGTTCCGTCTATGACCACCAGCTTGCCGACCTCGTAGGTCATGGTGTACGGCTCAATCTCCCAGTTGAGGTAGAGCGTCTCGCCTTGAGACAGTACCTCAATCTCGGTGGCCTGCACCAGTAGCCTCCATCGGTAGGAACGCTCGTCGAACTGCAGCCAACCGTTCACGATGACGTGACTGCCGGCCTCGACCCACTCCATGACACGCCCCTCAACCTGTATGTACAGCAGGTGGTCTGCGCCACCGTAGACTTGGTTATCCATCACATATAGCGAGTGGTATGTCACATCAGGAGCGAGGGACTCGCTGAGCCAGCCATCTAGGGTAATCGACTGATTGGCATAGGCCTGCGGGTCTTGTCCGACCTCGACCAGTTTGGTTTCGGTGAACTCTATTCTCTGACCCTTAGCGATGATAGCGCCGTAGCCATTAGACTGCAACCATATTCTTCCATTCCACTCCGAGACCTCGCCCTCGACAATGAGCACGGTTCCAATTGGAGGCACCTCGTTGGTCCAGTCAACATTCCAGCGAACCTTCGCCACTGAATGCCCGCCAATCTCCTGGACCTGTAGGTCTATCCTGTCTGCTCCTTCTCCGTAGGGGTCACGTATGTAACTTGTCAGCACACCTTCTATTTTTACGGTCTCACGAGGGTAGTTCCGTATCTCGTCTATCTCTATCATATCCGGCTCCCTTATCACAGCGTAGAAATTCATCGCCGAGACAAGCAGAAGCGATGTGAAAAACATCACCCATAGTTTCGCCATGAGCCCTCACGAGCGGACCTAGCGCTTCAAGGTTGAGAGCATCCGGTGCCTATTTGCGTCCCGCGAATGGAAGACAAGGTTCATTTCACAAAGCACCGCGAGAGATGCAGGGACCCGTAGCTCAGTTGGTTAGAGCGCTCGGCTCATAACCGAGTGGCCATCGGTTCAAATCCGGTCGGGTCCACCACTCAAATAACACAACGTTGCAATAGCCGTTTCATGGTCCAGTTGGTGCGAAGACTCAAATATGGTCCGAGGGGCCTCATAAACAATGACGAAGGCTCGTTCGGTTCGGCCCGCCCTGATGATTCTGGCTGTGTATTTTCTCAGTACTTGGGCCGGAGCGGCTGCAGTTCAGGCCCAAGGGCCTGTCCCAGACATCACTCTGAGCTGCCAGCAGCCGCAGCCCATCGACGTCTATCCAGGGGCAACCAGAATCACCATCATCGATTGCACTCTGGAGAATCCGACTATCCATCAAGAGAAGGTCAATGTTCAGATCCAGTCTGGTTCTTTAGCCGCAGCCGGGCCGGCCTCGATGACTGTCGGAGCTCAGTCTGACGTCTCATTCCAAGTGGTCGCTCGCGCCGAACTGAGAATGCCCGAGGGTTCACAGATTATCTCAATCACAGCCGAGGTCGTTCAGGCCGATGGAATCACTTGGGTCGGGACTCCAACCACCTACAAGGTGCTGGCAGTCATAAGGCAATTCAGTCGCCTGCGAGTGGCCTCTGAGGTCGCCTTCCTGCAACTCAGACCCAAAGTTGACTACATGATAGTATTCGATGTCTACAATGACGGCAATGCATTGGACAGGTTCAACGTCGGTGTCGAGAATTACGACGAACTGAATGACGAGGGCTTCCAACTCAGTATTCCATTAGTCTCGGTTGAGATAGAATCGATGGCTCCAGCCGAGAAGATTAGGGTACAGATGAGGACTCCTAAGAATCAGGGTTGGACTGACAAGTACTTCTCCTTGCAGTTCAAAGCTACTTCTGAATACTCGGTCAGAACCGAAGGTATTCCGAATTACCAGGTGCAGACCATGACGATATACATCAGAGGCGTGTACTTGCCTGGGTTTGAGTTGATGAGCACTATGATGATCACGACTCTCGCTGCTGCTGCGTTGGCCGGCAGATACCGGGACGATGAGGACGATGATTCAGATGAACCAAGAGTCCTCGATGCACGTCTGTTCTGAACCGCTGCCACTCCAAAGTGACTTGCCGTCAACGGGTTGATAACCCACGCGCGTGACGTGCGTACCATCTATGAGGCGCTTCTATGAGTAACGGCGGTCTGCTACAGAAGGCCATTGAGCAACAGTCCCACGACGAGGGCGTTGCCGTAGTTGTGGCTGATGTGGCCGAACCCGGACGCACTGGGATGATGTCGGGACCGATGAAGCAGGGCGCCGGCTTGGGCGTCGTCGCATTCGTACTATCTTGGATAGTTTCCAGCCCTGGCATTCAGAGTGACTATTCTTTCGCTGGCATATTTCCAATACTAATGTTCGCCGGATCTTTCTATTTGGTTTGGAATGCCATGGGTCGGAAGCAGACCGCCGCGATTGCAGTCGTATATTTCCTACTTGCAGCCTCTCCGTACGCCGCCATGAGCCTATCCTCAGGTGAGATTACAATCACTGAATCCGAGCTCTCGGAAGACGCTACTGAAATCACCCTAACGATCCGTGAGTCCGGTGCCCTGTTCGGATCTTCCATGGATTCAGCCGATGTCTCAATCACCTATGATGGAGACAGTGTGTTTGACTCTACACTGCCATTCTCGATAGATAGAGAGGATGGAATCGGCAAGTATGGGGAGATTACTATGTCAATCGCTGAGTGGTACCAAGGCAACGCAGCAGATAACGCAGTCTATGTTGTCACAGTGGATGTCGACAGCTCCTCTGATTCCATGCAACTTCAATCGAATCACCTACAAAGAACCGTTGACGATGTCAAGAGCGCCACTGCTGGAGCAATGGGGACGGGAAGCGAGTGCAGTGATTCCAAGGATTCGTGCATCATAGGTGTGGCCCTGAAGTCATGGTCAGGTCTGGATGCAATGGGAGACAATCCCCCAGGGGGCCTCCGTCATGCAGATTACACAGTCTCTGCAACGTTGTACTATGATTCCACAGAAGCCATCAGTTTCCCTACAGTTACGGTGGCAAACGGAGTTGCCGAATGGGACTCAAATAACGGCGAGTACGGTGGTGGCAGCGCCTTTGTCGGTGATGAAGGTTCAGAACTTCCAATGCCCGGATCTGTGGATTCGTTCGAACTGAACACCAAGTACATCCCGATAGAGGATTGGATTGTGAGTGATTACGGGTGTTACCACTTCACGGCCGAGGTCACTCAGATGTCGCCGTGGTCCGATGGCTCAGTGATTTCGTACACTTCATACTACGAATACACGGAAGAGGGCGGCGAGACCAACGGCAACCCTACCAACGAGGCTTGGACCGCTGTATCCAGTTGTGATGCCTAGTTCTCGTCTTGCGAGTAACTCAAACTCTCTTCCTCTGTCTCGACGATTGCGTCCGATGCGCCACGCCTCAGCACAGTCATCCCGGCAATACCAATCCCTACGATGATAGCAGTCAACAGGGGCAGAATCGGCAGGGAGTCATCATCAGCCGGTTCTGTCCAAGTTGCCAGCCCTGTGCTCATGCTGCCACCTCCGAAGGCGCTATCTTCTACCAACTGACTAGGCGTCAGAATCCGACATGACAGGGTCGCATCACCGACCTCGCTGCTACGCCAGCCGAAAGATATCTCCACAGATTCCCCAGCGTCGATGAGAACCTCCCGATAACCTCCGATATCGGCCTCCAGTCCAGTCTCTACCACATCACAGGTGAAGTATAGAAGGGCAGAGGCAGTGCCTCTGTTCGCCAACTGGGCCAGTATCGGCATGGATTGCCCGATGGATTTGGTTGAAGATCCGCTGGCTATCTCAACCGACTCCCACTCAATGAATGGAGTACCGGAGTCGAGCACCGTATTCTGCGTCCAGCCCAATGCCACTGGCCCACCACCATAATTGCCGATGCCTGAAGACTCTGGATTCCAACCGGTCTCGTATGTAACAACCTCGATGGTCGCTGACTCAGTCCAGATAGTCCCGTCGGAATAGCCAATCTCTACCACCCGTTCTCTGCCAGAGTCCACTGCTGCGAATCCACCTAGGCTAAAGGTCTCCTGTGTAGCTTCCTGCGGACCTATTCCCGTTATCCTGAGCACCACGTAATCGGCATCGACCTGTATTGTCTGGTCCGAGACCCGGCGCTCCCAACGGTCGATGAGGCCGCCCGAACCGCTGACATCCTCGCCCCAGTAAATCACTGAATTAGGCCCCCCTTGGACATCGTGATCATCAAGACTATCAGAGAATCCAGATTCGCCTAGAAGCTCTATCTCTCCGGTATTCCCGAGGATTACAGGACCTACTCTGTCGAAGTCGGAGTCATCTACGCTCATGGCGCCATTGATTACTATCTGACCACCTGAAATGACGGAGTTACTAGACGTCATCTCTCCTTCTACCTCGATGGTGAAGCCCTGTTCTCCCGCGCCCCTCATGTTGACCGATTCAAGGTCACTTCCAAGGATGGTGGAGCTACCCCCAGTCTCGAACTCGATGGTGATTGAGGCAACGGTCACCGCACCTGAAGAGTAGCCCGTCAGACCGATCCACACGTCTCCCGTGCCGTCCGCAAACGAGAATGTATGAGAGGAGCCGTTGATGTTAATCGACTCGCCTGCTACATGTGCCGCGCCACCGTAGTAACTGTCTCCTTCCATCGCCTGCATCTTTACGCTAAATGCCCCTGAAATCCCTTCTCCCGGAACCTTGAACTTTGACATGTTGACCTCGTCCCAATAGCCCATGCTGGCGATTGCAGTAGGGAGGTTTTTGGCGACGATGCTCGCCTGAGTCAGAGTGAGTTCTCCACCAGACTCGACGACGATGCTGGAGCCTGTGTACATGCGGGCCTCGGTGCCATCGATGGTCAGATGTCCACCGCTCACAATTCTGACCGTTCCTTCTACCGACTGCTCGCCTGTCCAAGTCAAATCATCATCGATAACTGTCTCCGCTGCGTCGGCTGAAGCAGACGGGACCGTACACATCATCAGTACAGTGGTAAGCATCAGGAAGCACTGCAGCATCGCGATTCGTCTCATATGCCTCCAATCTATATGTCAGTCATGAATAGTTTTGCCCGACACTCTTCGGATAGGGTTCATTCGCTGTCTACGTCTGGCAGACCCGTGGACGTGTCACCGCTCTTCCCTGCGCCCGACTCCGCAGGCATCGTGTTGAACATCCTCACAGTCCTGATGATGTACGGCCCATTCTATCTCGCTAACACCGGCGCGATGCTGTTCGGCAAGTGGATCCCAGATAAGCTAGAATTCAGTAGCATCACCATTGATGGAGGCAGGAACTGGAAGGACGGATTCCGTCTCCTTGGAGACGGTAAGACGTGGAACGGCCTGCTGGGAGGCGCGGTCTTCAGTGGCCTGCTCACAATGCTCACTCACTATCTGTGGTCCGAGAGAATGCTGCCGGATGCACGCCCGTTCGTAGACCCCACATTATTGGCCGGGCCCGACGACTGGTTCTGGTTTGGAGGCGAGTGGGGAGCTGCCTTTGCAATGGGATTCACCCTAGGTCTGGCTTGTATGATTGGCGACATGACAGGCTCGTTCGTCAAGCGTCGCCGAGGCCTCAAGCGAGAGGGCGACGAGAGCTCCGAGGCCCCTCTGTTGGACACAGTTCCATTCGCCATTGCCATCTTCGTCGCAGCATTTGCTCTGTTCGATGGACAGATCATCATCCATGAACAGCTGCATGAGGAAATAGTCGCCCTGCTGGTACTGACTCCTGTAATCCACAGGTTGTCCAACCGGCTCGGATACAGGCTCGGACTCAAGTCGGTGCCGTTCTAGGGCGCGCGCGCCTTCGGAATCCATTATCTCCTCGATTGCCCGCGCAAGTCCATGCCAGGACTGACAGTGCTGATAGTCGGAGGAGGTGGCAGAGAGCACGCTATCTGTTTGGGCCTCGACGCCAGTCCCTCGGTTGGGACCATCCACAGCGCCCCAGGCAATGCGGGCACCTTAATGGTCGGAGTCAACCACACTATCTCAGCCAGCGATATCGAAGGGTTGGTATCACTGGCTGTTGAACTAGGCGCCGACCTAGTCGTAGTCGGCCCTGAGGTGCCTTTAGTCAACGGTCTCGCCGACTCCCTCAGAGCGGCGGGAATAGCCTGTTTCGGCCCACACGCCGAAGGCGCGATACTTGAGGGCTCGAAGCTGCACGCCAAGAGAGTCATGCAGGAACTAGGCATTCCCACGGGGGGTTGTGTAGTAGTTGAGAAGGCGGGCGCAATTGAGGCCGCTCTTGATTCGTTCAAACCTCCTTGGGTAGTCAAGCGCGATGTGCTAGCAGCAGGCAAAGGCGTCACCGTGACGACTGACAGGCAGCAAGCTCACGACGCCCTCGCTGCAGGGCTAACTTCGGACGGCTTCGTCCTGCTCGAGGAACACTTGTCAGGAGAAGAGGCCTCGGTGCTGGTCGTGATGGACGAGTCGGGCTATGTCTGCCTGCCACCCAGTCAGGACCACAAGAGAGTGGGAGAGGGAGACACTGGCCCCAACACGGGAGGCATGGGCGCATACGCACCAGCTCCAGTGGTTACTCCAGCAGTATTCCAGAGAGTGGTTGACGAAATCGTCGAGCCGATGCACCACCATCTCAGGAACCAAGACGTGCCGTATCGCGGCTGTCTCTACGTCGGTCTGATGATCGACTCGCAAGGTGCCCCGGGGGTCATCGAGTTCAACGTCCGCTTCGGTGATCCCGAGACTCAAGTCACCATCCCTCTGATTTCCAGCGATCTGGCTGAGCTCCTGCTGGCCTGCGCAGAAGGTAGGGTCAGCGACACAGAGGTCGAGTTCCACTCGCATTCTGCAGCCACTGTTGTATTGGCTTCGGAGGGCTACCCTGCCTCCTCGGTTACCGGACGAGTCATCTCTGGAAGCGAGGTCAAGATTGAGGAGGGTGAGATTAGGGGTTTCGTGCACTACGCAGGGACAAACTTCGATTCAGAGGGCAATCTCATATCATCGGGGGGACGAGTCCTGTCAGCCACCGGAACAGCCCCGGAGATTAGCAGCGCAATCAGCGCGGCATACGAGGTAATCGGCTGCATAGGGTTGGAAGGCTCACACTACCGCTCAGATATCGCATTCCGTGCTCTGTAGCGGGTTTTGAACGGGTTTGTTCTCATCCAAATCTACAACCATTCTACGAATGGTTATAACATCCCGTCAAATCGCCGCGACGCTGAGCCTTCAGGCTGAATACGGTGATTGATGATGAATGACACAAACGGTGCAGTAGAAAGCGGGTTCTCAAACTCGGGTTTCGCCTCGGTCCCGGCAGTGCTGGTAGTATTGCTGGCGCTATTCTTTGGGGCCGACTATGCTGCAAATGGAGCAATGGAAAATGACGGATACACGCAAGTCTTGATTCTGCCCGTCGTAGCCGCACTCGCGGCTGCCATGGGCAGAACCGGTGCCGTGATATCCATCGGAAGCCGCTCCATGCATCGTGCTGTAGTAATGATGGCGTTCATCGCTGTGGCTGGTATCATATCAGTGGCATACAACATATTCGGAAGCATCGGAAACTTAGGTGCTTTCACGTTCGCTTTCGTTGGTATCTCTACCTTCCTAATGGTCAACTCCGACAAGAGGGAGGAGTCGACGATACTCCTAGCAGTGGTCATCGGGTTCTACTTGGCCGTCTCTCACGCCGCCAACTCTGCGATAGACACCTCTTCCTGGGCGGGTGGCGCGCAGGACCTCATCGACGCCGAAAGGGCTGCAACCGCCTCGGTATTTTTCGCTTTCTGGGCTGTTTCGATTGTGACAGGAGTAGTCATGGCTCTAATCATGAGGACTTTTGGCAATCTGGATTCCCTTGGGAGTGGTTCCTGGTTCGCGGATCTCTCGACCTCACCCAGCAGGCTCACCATGATCGCACTCGGCATGGTGTTCGCAGTTCAGGCAGTGCCCCTCGTCTGGCTCGGACAGATTACTGACATTCAGACCTACTTTGAGCATCAGTACCTAGGCTCTGTTTGGGCGCTATTCACTACCGCAGTAATCCTATTCGTAGCGTTCTGCCATGCAGAGAGATGGAGAGTAATCGGGACACTGATAGTAATCAACTGGTCGTTGTACACACTTGGACACCTGCAGGAAATCGGGAATGAGTTCCCAGACCTACTCAACAGTGACGACGCTATGAGCACCTTCTCCTGGTTCTTCATCGGATTCTGGCTCAATGTGATTGGCATTATGTTCGCCGTTCGCGGAAAGTTCGGTGACATATCGCCTCGTTTCGAACCGAGCACCGCTCGCATTTGGTGGGGGCAGCACTCCTACGGAGTCATGCTGGCTCTCTCAGTATTCGTGGCCTTCGCCATACGTACTGGTTGGAACGTCCTACCTGCGATGAATGCTAGTGCAACAGGACTCTGGGATATGACCGGAGGCTCCGACCCGTGGTACATGAAGCGTGTCGTGGACTACATCATCGCTGAGCGCAGCC
The DNA here is from genome assembly GCA_004195715.1 of Methanobacteriota archaeon. Classification (GTDB taxonomy): domain Archaea; phylum Thermoplasmatota; class Poseidoniia; order Poseidoniales; family Thalassarchaeaceae; genus Thalassarchaeum. The sequence continues at coordinate 12,477 of PSPX01000025.1, forward strand.
ACTTCATCTTCGACCACGATCGAGCTTATCCAATGGGGGCCATCAACCCTCGCCCACCTCTGTTCACGTGGTCTCTCGCGCTCGGAGGTTTCGGCCTCTCGTGGCTCCTAGAGATGCCCGCCGAAGAGGCAGTCTGGTGGAGCGTCGCGGCTTTCCCCGCCATATTTGGCGCACTCATCGTGCTGCCTCTAGCTGCGATGGCAAGGAGGATACACAGCGATACCGCCGGAATCGTGACTGCGTGGCTCATCGCTCTGATGCCGGGGCATATCTCGCATTCGACATTCGGCCTTGCTGACCACGACGCATTCGCTCTGCTTTTCCTATCGATGGCATTCTACTTCTGGGTCAGGGCCATTGAGGGGCTCGGCACGGAGAGGATGTTTGCCACTCCCAGTTCCAACCCCCTCTACCTTGTAGCGGGAATCAGGGAGACTTGGCGCAGAAACCCTCGGACGATGGCATACGCCACCCTGTCCGGGATTTCGTTCGCTACCGTAGCCCTCGGATGGAAAGGATTCGTCTACGGCCCTGGCATACTGTTCCTAGCGTTCGCAGGTCAGATAGCACTGAACATGTTCCGCAAGCGAGACAGCCTGCCCCTCACTTCGACTACTCTACAAATGCTACTCACAACATTCCTGATTCCGCTACCGTTCTACAACTGGCCCGGACTTAACCTCGTGTTCGACCCCAGCGGATTCCAGCCAATGTTCTACATCATCGGATTCACCATCGCACTAGGCTGGGTTTCATCCGCATTCCGAGACAAGCCTTGGCTACTGGTCCTTGCCAGTGGCACCATGCTCATCGGCGGCATACTGGCCATCCTGTATGTTTTGCAGGAACTCGAGATCTACAACGGGTGGGATATCCTGTTCACCGGCGGTTTCTACTTCTCCAAGAACAAGATATTCGGAACCATCGGCGAGGCTCAGGCCCCCAGCCGAGGCGTACTGTTCGCATCATACGGACCAATCGTGGCAATGATTGCTGTTGGATGCGCCTTGTTGCTGATGTGGAGAGGAGCCAAGCGCGAGCGTCAGAGTCACCTGCTTCTGGGAATCTGGGTACTCATTGCAACCTACATGGCTTGGTCCGCTGGCAGATTCATCTTCAACGCGACTCCTGCGATGGCGGTCGTCGGTGGTCTGGGCATCGCCATGATGTGGAAAGGTGCGAACTTCTCAGCATTTGTCAAGGAGTGGCGCCGCTCAGGTATCGGCACCCCCCGTTCGAGGTGGAGTTCTGTGTGGCCTGCTACCAAGAAGAATTCCGCGGTCCCCGCTCTACTCCTAGTGCTCATGCTCGTCGCTTCACAGCACGCTACCTACGGAATAGACTCTGGAATACCTAGGGGCGAGCCGTCGGCGACAGACGTCGATCAGGCGATACACGACATCGCCCCAGACTTCCTGCGAGCCGAGTTGCTGGGACTCTCGGTGCTCAAGAGCGAGAGTTACAATCCCGATTCTGAGATGTGGTACATGGGTACCTTCGGCCCAGGATTCAACAGCGGAGCCTGGAACCTCGCTTACGAGTGGCTATCGGAGCAAGACTCCGACGTGGGCTTCAGCGAGAGGCCCGCTTTCGTCTCTTGGTGGGACTACGGATTCCAAGCGCTTGCCCAAGGGCAGCACCCTACCGTGGCCGACAATTTCCAGTCGGGGATACCTAACAGTGGAGGGATGCTCCTTTCGAACAGCCAGGAGGACACACTCTCGCTGTTCATCACCACTCTCGCTCAGGGAGACCGACGCTACAATGGTGGTGGCGGCTTCACTGATGATTTCTCATCGGCGCTCGCCGAGCACATGTCACAGAGCCAACTTGGAGAGTACAACGACATTCTGTCATTGAGTGTTGGTGACGAGGATTTCGTCCTCGATCGCTCTATGGCAGTAGTGGCCATCGACGACAAGACAGAGCTCCTCAGGGGGCACCTCCTCGGGCCAGATGGCATTCCTGAAGGAGAGGAAGTCTGGATGGTCAGGTTAGACGGCACTCAGATGAGTAATTCCACTGCCAACGAGACCGAAGCCATGGAATTGTTTGACGCCACTAGGCTGAACACTGCAGAGTTCGAAATCAAGGCTACTCACTACCTAATCGACGACTACAGGTATACCAGCGACCTGATTGAGGACTTCAACGACGTATCGACCAGCCTGCACCGCACAAATGCCCGGCTCGCGCTCAGCAGGGCCTTCCTGTCCAGCGCCTTCGACATGAGCGACCTCTCTGACATCTACCACGGAATCACCAGTCTGGAATATGACGTCCAGAACTACGAGGGTGAACTCGGCGAGATGGTGACTCGGAACAACGACATCAGGTACTTCGCTATCGACAACAGACTGTACCCCCTTGGCGGCGCGTACTATGCAGACTACCAGTACCACCGCGGTCAGACTACAGGTATCTTCCACGCCCCGACAGGATTGTCCGGCCTCGACATGGAGGATTACATCAGTGCAGACTATCAGACACAGAGAGGGAGTGGGAGTATTATGTCCATGACTGCTGCTCAGTATGAGGCTGCATACCTCCAAGATATCGTCAGGCAAAGTTCGGGTGGCGATGCCACCGATATAATCAGAATGGTCGACATAGACTACGTGCAGCAGCCCGCCTTCTTCGACACCATGATAGCCAGATTTTACGTGGGATACTCTACCTCTGCACTAGGGCTTCCAGGAGACGCCGAGCAACCTGCTCCACACTTCTATACATCGGGTACTCCCGGTTCCTACCTCGAGAACGCATACCCGCTGCCTGGGGCTATGATGAATCACTTCGTGCTGTCAAATTGGTACGACAATGAGCGCTGCGAGCTGCTCGACAACGGCTCAAAGGCCGACGAGAACTGCTCCAACCCGACCATCGGCTCGGCCAATACCCAAGTCAAGATCATGAAGTACTACAGCGGTGCCACACTCGAGGGCACCGTCGAGTTGGAAGGCTTCGGCCCCATACCTAACGCCCGCGTGATGTTTGAGCGCGACGCATTCAGCGGCGAGGAGGCAGCCGACGAGAATGGAGATATTGTCGATGGAGACGACCGCACCTACTGGATTCCCATCGGGTACGCCGATGCCGACGAGAACGGGCATTTCTCATTCACTGCTCCAGCAGGCAAGATTCGAGTCTCCGCCTTCATCGGAGAGCCGAATCTCGATGCCGCCCGATCACTGATTATGTCCTCGGATGTGAGCCAAACGCTAGGCGACATATTCCAGGAAACTTCCGTTGGCAGAAGCGTCAACCCGATTACCGGAATCCTAGCTAACGTCTCGGGCTCGACCTGGCTCTCGGAGTCCATTGTCAATATCTCCGGTTCAGCCGGCCATAGCAATGGTTTGGAGACTGTCTACGGTAACATCTCGGTTTCTCCTTCTCACGCCACAGGCAAGTTGGTTTGGTCAGGAGCCGAGTTCTTCGATGGATCCCCCCTCACCAATGTCAGCATCGAACTCTCACCGTCCTGGGACCGCGTGCAACTCACCCCCTACACAGTTGATTCATCGAGCGGTGTTGTGGAGGGTTACGACCTATCTTTCGGTGGAATCGGCGAGGTCACCTTCACTGGAGAGGGCACAGTAGTCTCGCAGGGCATAGTAACTGTGAACGACTTCACAGGTAACTACACTCAGACTATCTTCCACAATCACAGCCTGACCGGTGACGGGCAGTTCTCCGGCCGTGGAACACTTTCTGGGTCAGTCAGCGATAGTGCTGAGATAACGGCCTGTGACGTCAATTCAACCATGCCAGAGAATGCATCAATTTGTATGCTAGAAGGGGCCGATTATCTGTTGGACGGGACCATGAACGCGACCGGGCGTTTCACCTCGAACGGCTCTACTAAGTTCGTAAGGAGCCTGAGTCACGCCACTCTGGTGGGCTCTGGCGAGTTCACCGTCAACGCTTCGGAAGAACTTGATTCATACGGCACCATCAACGGGACATTCTCCTCGTCCGAAGGCGAGGGGATATTCAGCGGCCCGATGGTGCATCCGGGGACATTCCACGTTGTGGATGCCGTGCCCGGCGACTACGATGTCACTGTGATTTTTGAGGACGGCACTCGCATCGACCTCGATGATGGGTTCAGCATCCCTCTAGTGGGCATCCCGGAAGTCAAAACCATCGACATCGCAGGCGGTTCAATCAGCGGAACTCTCGTTGACGCAGCCGGAGAGCCACTCGAGGGCGCAGTCATGCTGCTCGACAACTCTTCGGAGCCTGCAGATGCCATCACAGATTGCCAAGAGACCGGCACCGCACCATGTCTGATGATTCCAGACGAAGCGGGAGACTTCGAGTTCGGACCGATTATCCCGGGCAATTACACCGCTCAAATCGACCTTGACGGCGACGGCTTCCCAGAGATCTCGGTCGATTACGTCTTCCTTGCGGAGCAGGACGCAGCGATGGCGTTCCCATCGCCAGTGCCCGAGACCTCCGACCTGACCTTCCGGTTGCTCGAGGATGGTCAGAACGTTCCCGACCTGAACGTCACGCTGCGGCTGAAGAACGGCACTGGCGAGCCAGTGACGGCGATGTTTGACAGCGCTTCTGGAGATTACCTAGCCGAACTGGTGCACGGCATCTGGATCATGAATCACACCCTCACTGAGGAGTTGCAGGTCTGGGAGCAGATAGAAATCGGCGAGGACGACATTGACGCGGACTACGAGTTCCATGTCAGCCGCCTCGTAATGGGTTTGGTGTATTACGAGGAAAACCTCTCCGCCGAATCCTCAGAGCCCGAAGAGGGCAAGATACTCGACCACGTGGTAGTTGAGTTCCATTGGGGAGACTTCAGCACTATTGCCCGGACGAACGGTAGTGGCGGCTTCAGCGTCGTACTCCCGGAAGGAGCGGTTGTTGATGCCACCGTGCAGCTTCCTGGATCAGTTCTCAACCTAGTCAACGGCACTAGGTTCACAGTTACAGCAGACGGGTTACTGGTGGACTCCGAGGTTATAGACTATCTCAGTATGATAGCTAAGCCGGGATACGTGGTCGGTGGCCAAGTCAACATCAACAGGGAAGCCAATCCATATCACTCCACATACGGAGGCTGGGAACCGGTTACCGTTACAGCTGACAACCTAGATACAGATGTCCGCTGGCATGGACAGGTGTTGCCTAATGGGCAGTTCCAGATGGTCCTGCCCGGTGGCAACTGGACCTTAGGCCTCGATGCTGACTGGCTGAATCCGGTGTCGGCAGATCTGGAAGTCGATGGGAAGAACGACACGGTTGACTTGATTGTTCACCCGGTCAACAGCACCGTTACGATTGAGTTCTTCCTCGACCACAGCGCTGACAACAACGCTTCCAATGGCACCTATGTGACCTATCCGTTCAGTGTGGTCAACTACCTAGACAGCACACAAACCGTCTACGAGGTTCTCGCCAATGGTACCGAATGGGTATCCGAAGGGATAGCCGAACTGATGCTCGAGCCCGGCTCCTACAGAATCGATGTAGTGATATCAGATCCGGTTGCAGGCGACCCGTTCGGAACCAGAGTCATGACGGGCACCACACAGTTCGACATAGGACTGAACGGCAACACTGTGGACAGGTCCATCGGGTTTGACCCAGAATGGAGGATGAACATCACCTTCACCAATGAGAGCGGTGGCGTACTGGCAGATCATCTGGTTAGGCTGACCAATGTAGAGAGTGGTTGGATGATCTCGCACTTCACCGACACCGAGGGCAGGTGGATAGCCCACGTACCCGAGGGTGACTGGATAGTGACTATCGATGCCTTCGAGACATCCTCCGGAGTTCAGGAGATTCTTCGAGACCTCGTCTCTGTCTCAGCCGATACCGCCTCAGGTGACCTCTCGATGTCGACCGGCGAGGTGGCCACATTCGACCTAGTACTGTACGAGGATTACTCTGAGGATATACTGGACGGCATCTCCCTGCTGTTGGTCTCAGAAGACGGTCTTGGGACGGTGCATCTAGAATCAACCGACTCGTCTGGAGAGGTCAGCGTATCCGTGGCCCCAGGGAACTGGAACTTAGAACTCAATATGACCGAGGAAAGAGTACGCTGGATAGTGGAGTCAATCAACGATACGTCCTTCG
>PSPX01000026.1 GCA_004195715.1 Methanobacteriota archaeon
TATCCAAGCGATTTGACGCACCACCTGTCAACACCTTCCGTGCTATTCTGACCGGCAGAGGATGGACCAAAACCAGAATCAAGGATACCCTGAACAAGAACCCCTCCAAACTCAACAAGCGCGACCTTGAGCAGTTCAAACTGGCTGAGTCAGTGGACAGAGTGAGTTCAGTCGATCAGAGTGACACCCAGAGCGCAGCCGAAGTATTCGAGGATATTCTGTGCGACTACTTCGACTCTCTAGGGGTGAGGTTTCGCCGCCAAGAGGAACTGCTCGCAGAACAGAAGGTGAGTGAGGGGAGGGCAATCATCACCCCTGACCTGCTAATGCTCGACGATGTCAGAATCAACGGAGTGCCATGCGCGTGGATAGACGCCAAGCACTTCTTCGGCGCCGACCTCAAGTTTCCTCGGAAGAAGACCCAGAAGCAGGTTGACCGGTACGTTGCCGAGTACGGGCAAGGAGCCATAGTCTACCGGCACGGTTTCTGCGGTGGCCTTCGTCTTAAGGGGGCTATACAACTCGACTCCAGCCCGTTGAACTTGACTCCTCTGGCCGAGTTCCACGAGAAGGCTAGGAACAACTCATGAGGTCTCTCCGACCCTAGTCATAATTGCCTGCAGACCAGCCTTTTCCAACTCTGAGACTAGGGGGCTAGACCAATCTGCTTCGCTCGCTGCATCATTGGGGACAATCGCCACGCTCTCTCCCAGCATGCAGAGCAGAGCGACCGCCTCCTCACCGATATCGCATTCCTGTATCGCAACATCCACCTCAGAGAGTAAATCAATTCGCGACGAATCTGCCTGTAGCCCACTTTCCTCTGCAAAACACTTCGCTGAATCAAGCAGTTCAGTCCACCTGTCGATATCCCACTCTCCTTCAGACAGCGTCTGCATTTGCCTCGCACCGGCTCGGCTAATCGACTCCTTCCAGACAGGGTCGTCGATGTAGTCCGAAGTGTGCTTGCCAGCATCGGGACGCCATGCCAGAACTATCGGTGTACCGCAACTCCATCCCTCTGCCCGTCCCGGTCCTCTATGTAGCAGTGGGCCGTGGTACGGGGCCCCTGCTTCGAGTCTGCGCTCGCATCCACCAGCGGCCAGCGCAGTCACATCTCCGAGTCCGGTCGAACGATTACGCTCCACTTGGTGTGATATCAAGTAGGAACGCCTTAGACTCTCCTCGTGTGGAAGCCCCATCGCTCTCTGAAATGCCAGAGCTGCGGCTACTGCTCCTGAGGCTGACATACCGAAGCCCTGTGAGATCGGCAGAGCCAGTCTGACACCGATCTCCCAAGCGATTCCTTTCGCCTCGGGTATTTCCTCAACCAGGAGGTCGAGGACACTATCGTACAGACTCGGATCACCCTCAGTACCTTCGAATGAGACCTTGAGCCCAAACTCTCCTTGTTCTCCGTATGCAACGACTTCTACTCCGTCATCGACGCACAACCCGGCCCCGAGACTACCCTGGCCGACTGGATCCAGAGCTTCGTCAGTCACCGTGAACAGCAGGGTGACGTGGCCCCCACACTCACCACGGCCGAGTAACCCGGTCATATTGACTCATCCGGCCTACCAGCCAAGAATCCTCGTCCGACTCACACAATTGCCGCAAAGTCTTCTTTGAGTTCGCCAAACCGCTCGGAGAGCTCCTGAACGGCCTTTTGGAAGGCAACCCTAGGCGTCATCGAACCATCGGTCTCGAACGACAGGATGAACTCGCCGGGAACATCTTCCAGAGTGATGGCGTCCTTGAACTTACGCGACTCCTCAGTACCATCACCGACGTGATGCAGATCTTCTATCAGCTGGGCTACCTTGCCTATGTCCTCCATGCGTCCGTTGCTGTCGAAGTCCTTGGCAGTGATTGTGAGATTGAGGTCCCACAGTATCTTCGACCTCGTCTTGACGTTGAGGATTCCAACCTGACGTGGTGAGAATGCAATGCCGCAGACCGGCGACCACTTGGCGTGGTCGCGACCACGCCCCATGATTGCAGTGGCGTAGAACTCAATCATCTGGCCGCGGGAGAGTTTGGTAATCGGGATGCTGTGATACTTCTCTGAGATGCTGCCACCCGCTCCGAGAAAACTCATGTCGCCAGCGGTCACAGTCCGGCCACCTTCGCTGCCAAACGCCTTGCAGGTGTAGATCATCGTGCAGAGGGGGCATCCTCTGTCCTCGACGACCAGCTCAGCGCAGGACGGACAACTGTCTTGGAAGTGAAACTCGTCGTGCTTGGTCGGTATTGGGATCATGGCCAGCCGCTGAGCCACAACCTCGTCGGGCAGCGGGCCATTGGTCTCCCATATCTCGCCGTCCTGCTCGATTGTGCCCATCTCGAAGCGAACGGTGTCGATAGCCATCTTAGGAGTGTCAGACATTAGTGTACGTCGGAGAGCATTGACGAAGGCACGTCCCGAGTCGCTCAGTAGTATGGAAATCTCCTCATCATTTTCTTCGATAACCTCTGCCTTGACCATAAATTCACCTCACACTCGGCGCCCACGGCGCCCTCCCTTACTCTTCGTCCCGTCAGTTGCGATGGGAGTAACGTCCTCGATGCGGGTTATTGAGACTCCGGCTCGGGTCAGCGCCCGAATTGCAGAGGTCGCGCCCGGTGCACTGTGAGAGCGATTCCCTCCAGCGCCGCGATACTTCACTATGACTTGGTTAAATTCCTTCTCAGCCAGCATCTCAGCCATCCTTTCGGCGGCTCTGGTCGAGGCGAACTGGCCACCTGAGTCGCTGCCGCCCTTGGTCACCATTCCTCCCGAGACCTTACAGATAGTCTCGGCTCCGGTGAGGTCGGTGGCTGTCATTAGCACGTTATTGTGCGTGGTGAAGATATGCAGAATTGCCTTCCTCGACATCAGCTCTCACTCTCCTCAGTGGGTTTATTTTCCGTGGAAACGGTGTCCTCGGTGCTGGGTGAGGCCGCTGCGTCGCGCTTGACCTGCTCGACGAACTCTGGATCCACCACTCGGACCGGCTCGACACCATCCTCATCCTCATCGGATACGAGGGTCAGTCGCAACTCCTCCATGTCTTTGCGAAACTGGTGCTCTGAATCGGCGAAGGGAGAGTTTGTGGAGTACTGGATCACATCTTCCTCCTGCTTGAGCACGTGATACCCGGGAACCGTCATCTTCTGATCTCCTATGCTGATATGGCCGTGGACAATGAGATTCCTAGAGGATCGCATAGTCGGAGCCAATCCCCTGTAGTAGACAACTGACTGTAGCCTCCTCGAGAGCATGTGCTCGGCGGTTATCTGAAGCACATCATCAATCCCCGCGCCCTCAGGGAGCAGCCCCTTGCGGAGCAAAGATTCGATCATGTCAGTCTTCTCGCGAGCGAAGTGACCCTCGGAGGTATCTACCTTACCAATCAGCTTCATCGCCTGGTTCCTGTGTCGGCGCAGAGCTGACTTCTCGCGCCAAATCTCTCTCATGCCGCCGACCTTCTTCAGGCCGTACTTTTCTTTGAGAGCGTGCTCCTCGTCAATCCTAGCTTGCTTCCAGGGGTGAGAGGGGGTGCGAATCTTGGCCCTTGCGAACTTTGGATCTCCCATCTACTCACCTCACTTCTTCCTCTCGACGCCGAGCGTGGAACCCTTGCGGCCGTTTGACCTGAGCCTCTGCCCACGTACCTTGTGACCGGTTCGGTGCCTCATTCCACGGTATGCCTTGACTCCGGCGATACGGGAGACATCATCATCACGGGTCAACTTGACCTCAGTGGCGACGATGTGAGCATCTTCGTTGGTCTCAAGGTCACGCTGGCGGTTGACCAACCACCAAGGAACCGTCGTAGCGTACTCGTCTATGGAGTTGCGCAGGCTGTCCTGTTCATCATCTGACAGGTGACCTCCCAGTTTCTTGCCATTGATATCAGCCAAGCGGCAGATTTGCTGAGAAGTCCTCATTCCTATGCCCTTGATGGAGGTTAGGCCGATGGCAATGGGGCGCAGCCCGTCGATGTCACTGTCAGCCATCCGCAGGATGTAGGAGAAATCATCTCCGAGTTCAGTATCATCAGGCATTGTACGGTTCCCCCGTGTTCACCGGTTACCCGGTGGCCCATTGGGCATCTCGGCGACCTACCATCCCTATTTGAACCGATTGGACGCCCCTTCGGGGCGGTTCAAACTACTCCTTGCATACGACATACAGGTCCTGTCTGCCAGAGTCACGCTCGATTTCTAAATCCACCATGAAGCCACTAACGCCTTCAATCTCCTTCAATTCCCGATTCAATCTGCGCTGTAGGGTCGGATGAACACTCGGGTCCAGATTACAGCGCAGCGTAATCTTGCCGATACCGTTCCTCGCTACTGATGCCGCGACCTGGTCGATGGTGTGTAGTTCGGGGGGACTGAGTCTGTGCTGGACTATTTCGCCGGTAGCCACGACGAAACCCTCGATATCCTCCGACTTGATGAGTGGGTCGGTGTGTATGAGGAGGGGCCTGCGGCCTTCCAGACGCAGCCAGGAGTGGCCGCAGTCCTCGGGCAGCGCGCGCTCCAACCAAGCCTCCTGAAGACCGCTCTGGACTAGAGCAGAATCTACTATTGTCATGTGGGCGCCGTAGGGAGGGGGCTTGCTCATATCAGAGACCTCGGATATCGAGGGAAAGCCTTCGATTGAGGCGATGACGTGCTTCGTCCCCATTCTCACGCACCTGTGGCTCGCGCTCGAAGAGAGCGCACCAACCCACAGCGAGAGCCTATCCACTCTGCCCCCACCTTGGCTCAACCACTCCCAGGTACGACCCACCCCTGGAAAGGCAGTCTCGATGTTGGCTTCGATGATGGACTGCTGCACCTCTCCGAGTCTCGGAGAAAGGTCGAGGAGCACAGCCGGACCCCTTGGTCCACTCTGCAAGTGATCGGCCCAGCCACTCAGGACTGACCCGACGGGGGGCTCCATCTCATTCACATCGTGATTCTGAGCATCACTCGGCCGAGCAGGGTCCAGATGTAGCATGGCGATAGGAGGATGAGCACGCGTCCCAGCCTCACGCAAACTGTTCCAATACTCGGTAATGGCTCCCTCGGCGTCTGACCCATCACCAATGATGACGCGATCCATCGAGCGCTGCAAGTCACCCTCCTCGGAGTTGATGTGCATGTTCGCCGCACACAGCACTGCGATGTTCCCATCCATCTCGATTCCCAATGAGGGCCGCTTCAACACCTGCGAGTAGGCGACAAGTTGCATACCGGATCCCGCGGCCGCATCGAGAATAACTCCGGCTGGAAGCACGTTGGGATCTATGCTGTTTGCCCGAGAGAGTGCTACAAACCACGGTGTGGAGAGCCTTCGCATGCCCTCAGTCATGTGAAAGGCAGGTTCTCCGCGCCGCACCGATTCGGCTTTGGCCCGCTTCCTCGCTTCCTTGACGATCTGCGCCGACGGGTTCAGCGAGGTGTGTCGACTACCCTCCTCCATGCCGACGCCTCCAATAACTTGGTCAAGTCACTTTCGCGTCCTAAGTGATGGGGCCTCTGTTGATGCTCAGTTCAAATCGCAGCCAGGAATTCTGCAATTCGTGACCGTCGCTGTTGCCGTAGGCGATGGGAGGAGGGAGCAGTGTGGTGTGAGAGGTACCGGTGTCGATTCCAGGAATCAGCCCCCTGTCGTTGTCTATGTCTAATCCAATGGCAGACCAGCCGAAACCGTCGATGTAAGATGGGTCCTCTCCTGCTGTGACGGGCAGGTCGCCCTCATCCAATTGTTCTCCGGTGTCGGCATCCCAGACAATGTAGTGAATTTCTATCCTGTCGTTGTCGTTGATGTGCATCTCGCGCTCTTCGGTGCCCTTGAACACGTTCACGTCGAGCAGCACCTCGGCATCCACCACCGTGAGGTGGCTGACTGCCACTGTTATGCTTCTCTCGGTGATGTCTTCGGTTAGCTCGAGTTCGACAATTCCGTTTTCGTTGCTCTCTAGGGTCATCAGGTCACTGGTGTTGTCTGAGCCTGAGAACAGGACTCCCGAACCCCTGATTTCCAGCACTAGGTCAACCGTGGTGTTGCCGCGGTTGTACACAGCCACACTGGCGCGGTCATCATCACCCTGATGCTCCCAGTCGCAACGCAACTCGCCGGGATAAAGAAACACGTCGTCCTGATCCGAGAGGATCTCCGGCCAGTCCCAATCGCCCTCTCTTGGAGAGCAGGTGTTGAACAGCAGATCGACCTCCCAAGTCAGCCGTCCGTTGATGGTTGGTGCCTCGACGGACGGCCCGAAGGAATCCTCAAGGTTGGCGCTGAAGTTCCAGGCCGCCCAGCCAACCCAGATTGCCGATAGAAGCAGCACCAATGCGGTGCCAAGTGAGAGCATCAAGGTGACTCTGGGTACCGCCATCTCGTTGATGCCTAATGGGACGGGCGGGTGCTCGACCTCGTCGGGCGTGTCCGATATCCAAGACCTTGTCACGATTACTTGTCGCTACCGTGTGTCATCAACGTTGGCCCGCTCGGTATTGTCGAGGTATTCATTTCGAAGGCTGACAACTGCCTCGCAGTACCACGTTGTGATTTCAGTCCTTGACCATTTGCGCCTCGTTACGCAGACCTAGCCAGGACACCACTCCTAACTCTGCGGCCACCACCATCAATGCAATCAGCATCGTCGTCGGTCCGAATATGTCGGGCACGAAAATCAATGCGCTCAGAATCGCCACCACTAAATCGACCAGTCCCCATACCCTCAGGGTTCGCCGCAATTGCAGTATTCCCACTACCCATAGTGTGGTCGAAAGCGCAATCAGCAGCACAGGAAGCAGCACCGAGGTAGCGTGGTGAGCAATGGCGACGATGATGAGCAGCAGGTGCGAGTCGACGGCCAGCATCATGGACCAACTCTCTCCCTTCAGAGGAACGGTCAGTGCCAACAGTGCAAGCAACAGCAGTCCGATTCCCATCGTGGCCTCTGGAAACACATTGAGGGCTGGCTCGTACCAGTTCCCTATGGCGAAAAGCGCCATCAGGCCGGCTGGGACCGCCAGACCGATGGCCCAAGGTTGGCGGTATCTCCAACCCTGTTCAACGGCACTCGCCACAGCCAGTATGCCGGCCGGGCCGAACGATAACATCACCACGAACAGGCTGCGAGAACCACGCCCGGAGGAACCCTTCCAGTCATCCCTACCTAGCTGCCCCCTCTTCCTGTCCACCCATACATCCACCAGAACGACGAGCACCAACACCGACTCGAGCAGCATCCATGGAGTTCCCCACTCGAGCATATCTCCTCCGAACGGGTCGATTGTCAGAGGATAGGGGAGCGCCTCGACCATCACAGCCCCCAGAATCCTCCCAGCCAGCAGCGGCATGACAATCCAGTCAAGTGCGATTGGTATCCTGTCCAGCAATCTGTCCTGGCCAATCAGTGATATCGCCACCAATTCCACCAATAGGACAACCAGCACGGCCATGTCGAGGAGGTCCTCGTTGCTGCTGCCCGGCCCTATGTGGGATACGACGTGAATCGCAACCAGCCCTGCGATTGCCATTGCGATTGGCATCTCCAATCCCATGATGTGGGGAAGTTCCAGTTCGAGACTCTTGGTGCGCGACCTAGCAAGGGCGATCAGAGCGGTCGCGAAGATGCCTATAGCCACCAGCATGAGCGGATTTGTCCCATTGAGCAGACCCAGAATGATTCCCGCACCAAGTATCAGTGAGAGCACTGCTAGTACGACCATCGGCTTGTGACTCACGTCGGTTGTGTAGAGCTCCTCACGGCTGTCAGTGCCAGACTTCTCCCTCCGCTTGCTACGCTCGGCCTCCAGTTCAGCCAGAAGCGGGTCGTAGGTCGCAACACCGCCTTCAGGACCTCCCTCCGGCTCACTTGCTTCTCCAGCCATCTCTATGCGCGCATCGCGCTTGGACACCGACTTCAGCTCAGCTCGCAGTTCACCTCTGGCGACCAGCCAGAGGGAGCTGACCACGAACATTCCTAGCGAAACAATCTCCGCTGTCTTGTTCTCCAACTCGAAGGAGAGGGCGATGGTGATTACCAGTAACCACAGGGCTGCCAACGCGGGGTTGAGCAGTTTCTCTATGCTTCCTGCGCGAGGCAGGTAGGTTGCGAGCACTGCAGCCGAGCACATCACCACAGCGATACCGACATCGATTTCGGGTAGTGAGCCCATCGATTCGAGCAGCTTAACTGGCTGCCTTCCCGAGAGAGCCAACAGCATTGGCAGACTCATCAGCCCTAATCCGCTGGCGTATAGTTTCTCATCGCTAGGGGCTCTGGTCAGCATCAGAGAAACCAGAGACAGGCAGAGCAGCGCCGTCAGAGGTACAAACATCCCGTGCCTCCATTGGATTGCGAGTACGGCGACAGCGAGAATCGCAGTCATGCTACCGGCCTCGCCAACTCTCATTCCGGCAATCTCCGAGCCGACGTGAAGGGCCGTTAGAAGAAACAGTACCAGTAAGAGTGAGATGGCGGTGAAACCGCCGAAATGAGACATGAATATCAACGTGAACAATGGCAACCACCAACCCAGCGACCAGAGCTGCAAAGCCCCCGAGTCACGGATTGAAGCAGAGATCTCAGATACACCGAGGAAGCGGGCAGCGAGGTTGACACCAGATTCTCCCAATCTGATGTTGACTATGACCATTAGAACGCAGGACAGAGCGAGATATGCTCCTAGAGGCACTGGTTCGAGATCAATCATACTGCCGGGATCGAGCACGTCATTTGCAATCAGTAGTGTCCTGACAGTCTCCTCTATCACCTCCTCGAGGAGCACCCAACTCCACGGCAGCAGAACCGTTACCCCGGCAAGCGAAGGCGACTCTCGACGCACCGCGAGCACGGCGGTCCCGACGTGCAACGAACTCAGTAGACCAAGCAGTAGCATCCCTCCGTCGCCACCCATAACGTTGGAATCGACCGGGACCAGTATGACGAGCAGAGTGAGTACGGCGACAGCGCCTAGCCACAACACCCTGTCAGTCACCCTGTCCTGATCACGCAGCAGTACGAAACCGGTGACGATGGTGGCGAGGACCGTGAAGAGTTCGTAAGCATCGAGAGTGCCGATTAAGTCACCTGAGTCATGCCCTACAATCAGCATGCTTGCCAGAGGGAAGGCAGACACCCCGAGAGGAACCACCACCCGTTTCGTATCGACCCCTCTGACTGAGAGGTACGAGCCACCGAAGGCCGCACCGAGGAAAGCTACCATCCCTAGTGCGTATCCGGTGTCCTCGCGGCTGCTGGCGACGGCTAGAAGCGCTCCAACCATCCCCATAGAGACTGAGACGCCCCAGAGTCCCGGTTTGCCGAGACCGAGTGCCTTGAAAGCCTGCGAGAACCAGTTCTCGCCATGTGCGAAGCGCGCTGCCATGGTCGCATTGATGCCTGTGACAGTCATCAGGAGAAGAAACAGAAGCAAGGGATCATCGAGAGCGAGTATCCTCAGCGAGCCGAACTCGAATCCGCCGGTTATCGCGTGCATCCCAATCCACAGGTTGGATGCCGCCACGCCGAGAGCAGCGAGGTTACCCGACTGTCGGTGCAGCGCAAGCCCGTGCACCAGCAGGGTCGCGAGCAGTATCATCCCCGCGACACCGTTCTCTCCCAGAACCGATCCGGCCGTCGAGGCGATGGCCAATAGTACGAGAGTCGACTGAGCGGCGATGGCATCATGGTCGTGCCTGTAAGCGACTAATACATTCACTCCGACGAGCAGCAGAAGCAGAACACCAAGAGCCTCCATCCCGATGTAGTCCCAGTGGTTCAGTTCAATGGCGAGGCCATACATGACCTTCATTGAGATGATTACCCAGGTGACCCCGAGAAGTTTCATCGCTGGGTCTGGGACCCAGCGCTCTCCGAGTGCGAAGCCGACCCCTGCGAGCAGCACTAGGACAACAATCGCTAGAAGCGGCGACAGTGCTAGACCGGCTTGCACCCCGATGGCGCTGTAGACGACAATCATCGAGATCATTAGGACCCAGTTGACGCCCCTTTCTCCCCTGACTGCGATATCTGTCACGATGTCGCGCTCGGGAGCGAGTGGCACACTGCCATCCTGCTGCACCGCCCCCGGCTCGTCACCGCTGGGCTGTTCAAACGGATCGTAAAACTCCCCAAGAGCCTCGTCCACGGCCTTAGCGAGCTCCTCACGCCGCTCCTCTTCGTCACCGCTCTTCGGAGGGATATCGATGTCACTGAGATCGATGTTGATGTCTCGGCGAAACTCGCTCTCCCGGATGATTCTGTCATCCCGGTCACCGTCAGCCATCACCCTCCGGCCGCAGCCGCTCCCGCATAATCGCATCCCCGCCCGAGACGACTGTAATACTCGCTTTCGCCTTGTTTGGTTAGAAATGGGCCAGCCGCAATGCTTGAAGGGGAAATCTCAACGTCATGCGTCATGGAGTCTTACTCTATGTCTGGCGACTCCCGTAACTTCGCTACGCCTCTGGCCTCGCACGGCCTCCACCCCAAGGGCGCAGTGCACTGGAATCTTGATTGGAAAAGCCTACACGATATCTCTGTCGAGCGAGGCGAGGCGAAACTTACTGCTCACGACGTGCTGCTGGCTACTACTGGAGAGCGCACTGGTAGATCACCTAACGACCGATTCATCGTTGACGAACCGGGACTGGCCGACGATGTGTGGTGGGGCGACCACAACAGACCAACCACTCCAGAGGTTTTTGAGGGCCTGCTGGAGAAGACGATAACCCATCTGAACGACTCCGAGAAACTGTTCGTCAAGGACGCATTTTGCGGAGCCGACCCGGATTACAGAATGCCAGTTAGAATCGTCACTGAGAAGGCGTGGCACGCCGCCTTCATGCACAACATGTTCGTGCGCGCGTCGAAGGACGAACTAATCTCTCACATCCCGCAGTACACCATCTTGCACGCCCCGGACTTGCTTTCCAGCCCTACTTCTGACGGTGTCAATTCTGACGCCTTCATCATCATCGCTCTCGATAGAGGACTGGTGATAATCGGAGGCACCCACTACGCGGGCGAGATAAAGAAAGCCATTTTCACCATCATGAATCACATCCTTCCGGCTAAGGGACTCCTGCCCATGCACTGCTCGGCGAATACCGACGGAGAGAAATCCGCTCTGTTCTTTGGACTCTCGGGCACCGGCAAAACCACTCTCTCTGCAGATCCCAACAGGGCTCTGGTTGGAGATGATGAGCATGGATGGTCTGACAATGGCGTGTTCAACTTCGAGGGGGGCTGCTACGCCAAGCTCATCAGACTCTCAAAGGAGGATGAACCGGCGATTTACGCCACTACGCGGATGCCCGGATCTATACTCGAGAATGTTATACTCAACGCCGATGGTACTCCCGACTTCGACAACTCTTCTCTAACTCAGAACACCCGCGGTTCATACCCCATTGAGTCGATAGAGAACCGCACCCCTGACTCGATGGCCGGGAATCCAAAGAATATCGTCTTCCTGACTTGCGATGCGTTTGGAGTTCTGCCCCCACTCTCCAAACTTAGTCCCGAACAGGCCGCCTACCACTTCATCTCGGGCTATACCGCCAAAGTCGCTGGGACAGAGGTTGGTGTTAAGGAGCCCCAACCCGCGTTTTCCGCCTGCTTTGGTGCTCCATTCATGCCCCGCCATCCCAGTGTATACGCCGACCTGCTTTCGAAGAAGATTCGCGACAACGACGCCAAGTGTTGGTTGATCAACACCGGTTGGGTGGCCGGTGGAGCTGACGCCAGCAGTCGTATCAAAATCCGTTGGACCCGCGCTCTGCTAAACGCGGCCCTAGACGGCGATCTAGACGACGTACTGTTCGTAGAGGACGAGCGCTTTGGCTTCCTAGTTCCTACCACCTGCCAAGGAGTTCCCGACAACATTCTACAGCCCAGAGACACTTGGCATGACAAGAAGAGGTACGACAATGTCGCCGACCTGTTGGCCCAGATGTTCGAGGACAATTTCGTTCAGTTCAGAGACGGCTGCAACAAGGAAGTCCTCGCATCATCCCCAAAGGTTCTCGGTTGACTCATTCGCTAGGGGCCGATTTACTCAGAGCCGTTGCCTGGCGTGTCTCTGGGCATCGACAGCGCAGATTGCCGCCATGTGGACCACATCGCGCACACTGTCGCCGCGCTGTAGCACATGCGCGGGCTTGGAAAGCCCCTCTAGGATAGGGCCTGTCATCTCGGCTCCCGCTATCCTCTGCAGCAGTTTGTAGGCGATGTTGGCCGATGCGAGGTTGGGACAGATCAAGACATTGGCTGGACCATCGAAGGCCATGAATGGATAGTCCTCTTGGATGTCCGGGACCAGAGCGGTATCGGCCTGCATGGGCCCGTCGATGATGAGGTCCGGATCAAGTTCTCTGGCAATCGAAACGGCTTCCTCGATTCTGTCCGTTCGCAACTCCCCAGAAGTTCCAAAGTTGGAGAAGGAGAGCATAGCTACCTTTGGCTTGACTCCGAAACGGCGAGCCACCTTGGCGGTCTGCACTGCTATCTCTGCTAGAGTCCTCGAGTCGGGATAGATGTTGATGGTGGCATCGCCGATAAACATCAACTGCCCGTTGACTGTCATCATGTAAGTTCCGACAATTCTGTGTGAGCCGGGATCTGGTCCTATTGTGTGCAAGCAAGGTCTGACGATGTCTGGGTAGTGGTGCGAGACTCCACCGAGGTAACCATCGGCATCACCCATTCGTACCATCATCGGCCCGAAGTAGGTAGTAGATTTGAGCAGACGGACCGCATCTTCCGGAGTCAGGCCCTTGCGACCTCGAAGCTTGTGTAACTCGTCAGCGTACACCGTCCGCCTGCGAGGATCGTATCTCACATCGATTATCTCGCATTCGAAACTTAGCCCCAACTCCTCCTTGACTGCGTCTATACGCTCGAGCTGTCCGAGCAGTATCGGCTCGCAGATACCCTCTGCGATGCACTGCGAGGCCGCCTTGATGATGGTAGGGTTCTCGCCCTCGGAGAATACGATCCTCTTACTCTCCTTTCTCGCGATGTTGATCACTCGGCGCATGATGGAACGGGTCAGACCAAGTCGAGCCTCGAGCTCTTCTTGATACCTCTCGAGATCGAAATCCTCAACTGAAATCCGTGCGACGCCCTCGTTCACTGCGGCCTCAGCGACCGCGCTGGCCTCCCAGATGAGGACACGGGCATCAAACGGCTTTGGAATCAAGTACTCCGGTCCAAACTGCATTTGCTCGCCCCCATAGGCTGCAGCGACATCGTCGGGAACTGGCTGCTTTGTGAGTTCCGCGATGGCGTGCGTGGCTGCCATCTTCATGCCCTCTGTAATCTCCTTGGCCCTGACGTCTAGGGCGCCGCGGAAGATGTAAGGGAAACCGAGCACGTTGTTGATCTGATTAGGATAGTCTGAGCGGCCGGTGGCGACGATTGCATCCTCACGCACCGCGTAGACCTCGTTGGGGGTGATTTCGGGGTTGGGGTTGGCCAACGCGAATATCAGCGGGCGGTCAGCCATCTTGGAGATCATATCACCACTGACGATGCCACCTTTGGACAGCCCTAGGAACAGATCAGCATCCTCGAGCGCCAATCCAAGATCACCGTCGATTAAATCACGCGCAAACTCGGCCTTGTACTCGTTCAGTTCTCCCGCATCTCTGCGGGACTCGGTGAGGATGCCCTTGGAATCGACGAGAATCATGTTCTCCGGCTTCACTCCGAGCCTGACGTAGTGGTGAGCGCATGAGATCGCCGAAGCCCCGGCACCGGACACGACGACCTTGATTTCCCCAATTTCCTTCTCGACGATGTCGAGCCCATTGAGCAATGCCGCTCCGGAAATAATTGCGGTGCCGTGCTGATCATCGTGCATCACTGGGATATCGAGTTCCTTGACCAATCTCCGCTCAATCTCGAAGCACTCGGGGGCCTTGATGTCCTCGAGGTTGATGCCGCCAAATGTTGGCGCTATCGCCTTGACCGCCTCGACGAACTCGTCGACGTTCGTCCGATCAACCTCAATGTCGAAAACATCGATGTCGGCGAATGCCTTGAACAGCAGGCCCTTGCCTTCCATCACAGGCTTTCCTGCAAGCGCCCCGATGTCGCCCAGTCCGAGCACCGCAGTGCCGTTGCTGACCACCGCCACCAAATTGCCCTTGGAGGTGTACTTGTAAGCGTCATCCGGATTGTTCTCGATCTCCTTGCAGGGGTAGGCTACTCCAGGAGAGTAAGCCAGCGACAACTCACGCTGGGTTCCATGTGGTTTGGTTGGAACCACTGTAATCTTCCCAGCGGGCTTCGACGAGTGGTAGTCCAATGCATCCTCGCGCAGACTGTCTTCGTCCAGTATCCCACCTCCGGGGCGTTCGGGCATACCTCTCTGCTATGATGCTATCCTACCGAGAAAATGTGCATTATCAGCCTGTAAACAAGCGTTAGTGATTTTTTTTAATTTCAACTAATTCCAAATTATTCCGCCTACGGCGGAGTGAGCATAACATAAACGGCGACCCACTTATTTCATAATGTCCGCAAAGAGCCGACAACATGTGCCAACGGTGTTTTTGAAGAGCAGTCGCCCACAACAGAGGCTCGCCCTTCTGTTGGTGATGCTGATGCTGACATTGCCGTGGTCAGCCATGAGTTCGAACAATCTTGCGGACCGTGATGACGACAGCCGGGCCACTCCGAAGGCATGGGGTGCTAGCGGCAGCAACGACACCGGTTGGATCAGTTTGGATGCCATCGGAGCCGATCCAGCGAATGGTACCCTAGCATATGCAGACCTGTTCATGGATTTCGCACCGGGGGCCCTGTTGGACAATCTGACATTCGAAATCTCTGTTGATGGCAGTGACGGCTATTGGGCGAATGAACCGCAAATCACCCTGATGGACACGCAGTCACCTATCCTCGACTGGAGGGACTACGGCGACCTCGGACGGCAGGACTCCTTCTCTGAAAATTCCCCCGAGGTCGTTGGCGGCGTGCTGGATACCTGGCTGCAGCCGAACTCGGTCAGCGACGCTTCTTGGCTGCTACCCAGTGGAGTCACCATTTCGGACCTCGTCATAGATGCTCTGAGGCCGGCTGACCCAAGGGTTTCGTTCTCTACACAGGACGTCACCATTCACGACAGCGCGACCAACCCTCTCGACGGCAGACTTTACGTCCTCCTCGATGATGACTTGCTACATCTCGACAATCAGGCCAGCAAGCAAATCATCGACATTGAGTTGGGCGTGCAGGGCAGGAGCCTCGCTATCGACGCAGATGGGAACCGACTGCTCATTGGGACCGCTGACGGTAAGGTGCTGTCCCGCAGCTTGGTCGACTCATCAGTACAGACCGACCTAATGGCGACGGATGACGACACTGCCATCGTTCGAGCGGTGGCCATCGACGACTATGGCACACTCTGGGCGATTACCGATTGTTTGCTACATCACATGACCGTCAGCCAGTCCTCGTGGACAAGTACCCAATTATGCACAAGTGACGTACTCGAGGTACCGACCGACCTACTCATCTTCTCCGACAAGATCTACGTTGCCACCGCCGAGAACGGAATAAGAGTCATCGACTATAACACCATCAGCGACTCGACCGGCATCTCCGTCTCAATAGACACCTACACGCATTGGAATACCGGGAACTACCTGACCAGCAACTCAATCATGCAACTGGAGAAGCTAAACTCCAATCTCCTCATCGCCACCATTGGAGGAGGAGTGAACAGATATGATATGGTGGCCGATACATGGCTAGCTACGTGGTCTACCAACAACTGGCTCTCCTCAAATGTGGTGCGGGGACTCGCGCTGACCGAGGACTGGCTACACATACTCGCTGGCAGTACGGTTCACGCCTATGATACCGGAGCGTTGCTGTTTCGTTCGCAGAGACAGGTTACCGACATGGGCCTATTGAACACTGGAAGGACAATCATCGCCTGGCCCTCGCTAGGCTTCAGGAGTCCAACCTCCGGTCTGATGATGGTCAGTGACGGCTCGGGCATGCTAGCCCGTCAAGCGGGTGAGATTCTAGATGGCACTATGGTGCTGGTGAGTAGCCCCGCGTCCTCGCAGATGGAAGTGGTTGCTCACATCGATGATGGGGAACAGGGTGAGATCTGGATAGGTGGCAGCAGCATCATTGACAGGTTCGACGAGGCCGACCAATCTCACCGACTACGTCAATAACCCATCATCTGTGACCTCAATCGTCCAAGATGACCAAGGTATAGTCTGGGTGGGAACTCTAGAAGCAGGATTGCTGAGGCTAGAGGCCGACAATGGAAACTTCCAGGGGACGGCAACGGGAATCAGTTCAGAACACGTGTCCAGCCTATCTTTCGACAGCAATTCCAACACCCTAGTTGTCGGACACCACGAATCCGGCATTTCACTCATCAACACCTCGACCAATACTCTGATTGAGGTTATGACCACTCAAGATGGATTAGATTCCGACATGGTGATAGAAGTCGCCACGAGATACGGTATCGCGTACATCGCTACTCCTGATGCCGGTGTGATGCGGGTCAACCTGTATGACGTCTCCATCCTCGGCTCGTGGCAATCCCTCGGGGCTGACAACCTAGAGGCCACGCCGGTAGCTGTATCTGGCGACACGATGTACCTAGGACTCACTGGCTTCGGCATCCTTGTCATCGACCGACTCACCGGCGACATATCCGATCACTGGACACAGAACGGCAACCTTCCCGACGACGACGTGTTATCTCTACACATGGACTACAACGGAGGCCTGCTGGTCGGCTCTAGTGTCTCCAACACCGGAGCCAGCGGCAATGGGGGACTTGCTCGGTGGGATGGTAGCAACTGGCAGCATCTGCCCACCTCGATCCCTGGCTGGGGCAACGACCCGTACGTCTTCTATGATGTCACGAGCGATATCAATGGGATTTACGCTGGCACCAACCGAGGCGCCTGCATCTGGAATTGGACCTATGACCTGCAGGACTGCATCTCCAATCAAGACGGTATGCCTTCGCGCTTCGTCGCCTCGGTGGCCAAGATTGGCACCGACCGCCTGTACGCCGGCACCAACGCCGGCGCAGCTGTCATCAACACACTCAACGGCTCGGTGATCGATGTATGGACCGCTGGTGACAGCACCCAGAGAGCTCGAACGGTGAAGATCGGTGACATCCTGTACCTTGGCTTCGAGAACACTGGAATCGCCCGCTACGACCTAGTGAACCAGACATGGCTACAGGCTTGGGATGGCACACAGGGCTACATCAGCGACGACGACGTCACCGCGCTGGTTCCAGGGCGCAGCGAGGGCACCATGTGGGCGGGCGGCGACTTCGGCCTCGCCCTTATCGACGTCGTTAACGACACCGTGCTCAAGAGCTGGAACCGTGGTACTAACACCGACGGACCCACCTTGTCCAACACTCCTCCTGCCGACATAGTCATCATCGACGACGTGCTGCACTACTCACTACAGAGGAGCAACTCGTGGTGGGCCTCCAACGACCAAATATTCCGAATCTACCTAGACAACAACACTAGTCTCACGACTCTAGATGCCGGCAGTAAGATTGGCGCCGATGGCGTGGTCCATGGGATTGGGGCTGTTGGAGATGAGTTGTGGATTGGCGTTAGGCCACAATCATGGAACCAAGGTGACGGCACCATTGTGCGCTGGAACGCGACCAACGAGACGTGGTCGGAAAACCTCGACACAATCGGAAACGTCCTCAGGGTCAACGCCCGCTTCCTCGGTGACTGCTTCCCGCTCGACGCTGCTTCGTGCGAGATGTGGGTCGCCTACGGTAACAACATAATGCGAAGATTCAACGCTGATACCATGACACTGCTCGATGAGTGGACCGACATAGACGGCCCCATCAGAGGGATGGAGGAGTGGAACGGGACTTACCTGTTCGCGAGCATGAATGGCATCTTGAGGTGGGACCCCATCAATGAGACATGGCTAGACTCTTGGCTGGAGGACGACGGCCTCCCATCCGGTTCGAATGAAGAGTTCTACACGATGGAAGTGGTAGGCAACGGTCTCTGGCTCGGCTCCTATGGCGGCGGCTTCTCCGGCTCTGAGATTATGCTCTTGGACGGCTCGACAGACAACTGGACGACTTGGAATCTGGGCACGGGCGACATCCCCGGTGGTTACCCTGCCGACATCGAGGTCTGCAACGACGTGATTCACTTCATGATTGGAAGGGTGTCTTGGTGGGGTAACCAAGGAGGAATCGCGAGATTTGATATGGCCGACTTGGATGGCGACGGGACGACCAACGAGTGGATAGCGCCGCTGACCGAGGGCAACCAAGGTCTCTCCGACAACGATCCCCGTGCCGCTTGGCTTCGACACCGAGGGCGTAGGCTTCGATCGCTACAATTACAACACCAACCTGTTCCTGCAGACGTTGCAATCGCGTGACGGCATCTCAGAGGACCGAATCTTCCCCGGCGGCATGCTTCACCACAACAATGTGCTACTAGCGGCTCATCAGTACGATAACACCGGCGGAATATCTAGGATTATCACCTCCGGGACATCCACCGCCAACGGGCAGGTGCTTGACCCAGGGATGGACGGCTGCTCGATAGAGAGGGCACCATCGAGCACCACCCCAGTGTATGCGATAGGTCGCTCAGGTCAGACAACCGGACTGAATCGCGTTGACAGACTGGATAACACAGGTCTGATTGTAAGCGGCTTTGACGAACTCGCCGGTCTGACCAGTGGAAGGGTTGTCGAGTTTGAGTCAAACGAGACTCATGTTTGGGTCGCTCTGACCAGCAGCTCCAACGGGTACTACGCCTCCTCAGTCCTTCAGGGCGAGTTTCTTGCCAATGGCTCGGTTCGCTGGGAGTTCGGTTACAATGCCAATCAAGACGTCATCAACTCTCTCAAACTCGATGGCGAGGAACTCTGGGTCAGCACTGCCGGACGTGGACTGTGGTCAATCGATTTAACTAACCGAATCTTCGCCCCAACCCCGGCGGCTCTCCACTCGCAGATGGACGAGATGGTGCTCGAAGACGATGGCACGATGTATGTTGGACTGATGGGGAACCAGGGCTCGGCAGCCGGCTACCAGACATTCAACACCAACACGCGCACGTGGGGCCACGGTAGTCTGATCGCAGGTCTACCCAGCAACACCGTGCGCGACTTCCTCGAGTACGGCGACCATATCATGATCGCTACTTACGGCGGCATCGGACTTTGGAACACCACTAGGAACGACTGGGATGACCCAATCACCACCATTGACGGTCTGCCAACTCCCATCATCGAGCATCTCTTCGCCATCGGCTCGCCGAGCACTAACGGCAGCACTCAGACCACTGGTATACAGGGCAACGGTACAGTGCTCGCAGGAGGCGCAGCTGGTCTGACCGTGCTCCACCGCGACAACCTCTCCATCCTCAACACGCTTGACTTCGGAGACGGCCTCATCGGCAACACAGTCTCTGGCATAGTTTTCGCCGAAGCGACCTCGCGACTAGTCGTCAATCCAGACGGCTCTTCTACAGTTCTCTACCACGACGCTGCCGTATTCATCTCGCACAACGGTCAGGGCTCGACTAGGCCCGGCGTGGCAGCGTGGGACATCGCCACCGACATGGCGAACGGGACCTATCAAATCGACATGATTCCAAGCAACGACGTCAGGGCCATCGCGACTGACGACTGGGGTGTACACATCGCTACTGACAGCCAGCCCTTGGTCCACTGGAACGCGACGATGATGGAGATGGAGACGGGGCTGGGACGCAACACCCTTCTGACATGGCCGCCCTTCCAGATGGTCTCGGACGGCGATTACATCGCGGTAGTGAGTCCTAGAGGAATAGACGTGGTGAGGTCTGGTGGAGATCACTCGAGGGTGACCTCGGAGATTGTGCCTGGAATATCCTCGGCCTTCCTCGATAACTCTGCCCTCTACGTGGTTGCAGAGGATGGCCTACACTTATTCGAACCAGTGGAGAGTCTTAGGGAACTCGAAAGAGGCCACCAGCGCCGAGCCGAGCCACTGATTGCGCTGTATGCGGGTAGTTCTTGGGACATCACTGACACCGCGCATCCAGGTATGTCAACAGTCCTAATCACCGACGAGAACCCGATTATTATTCCACAGAGCAATGAGATGTGGATTCCCGGAAAACTGCCTCTGTACACAGGGGCTCTGACCCTGTCAGCGCCTCAATCCGGAGCTTGGGTCCAAGCCGAGTCGCGGTTCCTGAACTACTCGGGCATATGGGATTTGGCTGCCATGAATCCCCTCATCGAAAGCTCCTTCCAAGCAGCAGTTTCTAATCTCGCTCCAGGCTCGTCATCCGCTCAACTGCACATCCAGATGCAATCTCCTCAGAACGGCTCCATACAGGTTCGCATCACCTACGACTGGCAGCGTGTGGAGGTGCCTACCGAGATGACTTCGTTCATCGATAGACCAAACGACGGCGGTGGCGTGCTGAAAGCCTCTTGGCTACCAGCAGAGGACGCGGCTTGGAATGCATACAGACTGTATGTCTGGGATTCCACTGACTACCCCGACTGGGAAATTACCCAAGACAAACTCTCCGATTTCTCCACCTACATTGAGATTCCGTTCTGGTCACAAACCACAGCCACCATCACGACCGCAGACCGGGAGGGGACAGAGGTCCCCTTAGCAGAAGATAGGGAGTACAGGGCCGCCATTGCTATCGCCTATGCAGATGGCTCGGTAGGCCAGCCGATGCCGTGGCCGAATAGTGCCACTCCGACCGATGAGGTACCATTCCCTCCTGATTGGTTGGGAGCCGAACCGATATCTGGAGGCTCAGCTGGTACAATCTACGTCGAGTGGTCTGCATGCACCGAACTAGACCCTGACCGAACTCGGATATGGGCAGTCCAGCACTCAATCAGCAATGCAATAGCCCTCAGCGGCGAGATAGACGTCGCTTACGGTGCCGGTAACTCAACGGTCCTACAACTCGAGCCAGGCAAGACCTACTGGCTGGCCGCTGCATGCGTCGACGAGGCCGGGCAGTTCGACGCGGCCAATGCAACCGTCTTCGGACCGGTAGTGACTGCCGGCGGGCTCGATGACGGCATTCCACCTGCTCCAATCACCGATACGTCGGCAATCGACGCCCCCGATGATGAGGGAGGCCGGATTATCGTCACTTGGACTCCGAATGACGAAGAGGACTGTATCTACCACACAGTGTACGTATTGCCCGCCTCTGGGTTCCAACCCCCTTCAACCGTGGATGGTTGGCCCGTTGCAGCGTACGTCACAGATTGCACTACAGGCGAGATAGTAATCGACTCGATGGGCGAATCCTCGCTTGAGAATGGTGTGGCCTACTGGATTGGAGTGGTAGCTGCCGATGACTGGGGCAACGAGAACCTCGACGAAGTCCTAGTGGTTGATGCCACGCCGATGTCAAACGTAGCCGGAGTCGGACAGCCGCCTCCGCGAGTCGAGGGACTCAGCGCTTGGGACCACCCGGCTGACGACGGCACCGCCATCGACATCGTGTGGAACCGGTCCCTAGCGGCCGATTTCAGCCACTACGTGATTTGGGTCTCGGACTACCCACTGAACGATCTGACCGAGATATGGGCCAAACATCCTGATCCAGCTGATCGCGATCGTCACTGCAGCGACGACCCCGCCTCCTGCGGGCTGATCGAGATCGACCAGAGGCAGATTGGAGGAGCATTGCAGCTGCAGATCACAGTCACCACAGCGCTCTACGGCAGCACCGTGGACACCCTGTCCTCCGAACCCATAGTCCCATCCATCCCCCTCTACGTCACAATAACGACGCACGACATCCGCGGCAACGTTCACCTGACCGGGATGGAAGAGCACATGGTGCTGGTCTCCCCGCTTGACAACAGGGGCGATATCTCGCCACCGAACAGGCTCGGTAAACCAATCCTTGAGGACCGGTCTCCGGATGACGGCGACGCCATGTTCGTCACCTTCCCAGAGAGCGAGGCTTCCGACATAGGCGAATACTGGATCTATGCTGCAGCAGGAGCGCCGTTTGATTCGATAGGCAACATGGATCCCGCCATAGTGGTGAGCCGCGAGGCTCAGATGCCCATCCTGCTGGAGACCCTGTCGGCAGGACAGTCCCTCGCGCCATCGGTGCCGATTTGGGTTGTTGTAGTACCCGTCGACTCGTCTGGCAATTACTGGGACAGCAACCTGCAGGCGGAGATGATTAGCCTAGTTGATGAGAACTCGCTAGACCCCGGTCTGCACCTCGCCGAGATAACCGGTATCAGAGCAAACTGGAACCCTTCAGGTGACCACGTAGAGATTCGCTGGGACGCCGCCAACGACCCCCAGATCGAGTCATACTTGGTATTCATCTCGCTTGAGCCGTTCGAGATCACCTCGGAGGCGACTCGGGTTGGACTCATTGAAGATCCGACCACGGTGATGATACTCAGAGATATCGAAGGTGAAGCCGTCAACAATGCAGCCACGTATTGGCTCGCTATCGTGGGCTTTGACGGAGAGGTCCACCGACTCGCTGTTGACCCACTTGAGGTAAGACCGTGGTCCGAGGCCTCGTTCGGCTCATCGGAGGGCGGAGAGGGCGAAGCAGGCGAGTCTTGGTATGACCAGTTGATGAGCGGCGACATGAACACGCTCATCGCAATGGTCTCAGCTGTGATGATTCTAATTGGCGCCCTGATGGTCATCAGGCCGCGCCAGCAGGCGGCCCCTGAGCCTTGGGAGATGGGGGCCCTCGAAGTCGAACTCGAGGAGCAGATGGCACGAGAGGCAGCGGGTCTCAGCGATGATGACTTCGAAGACGACCTGATGGTCGATGATGATGGTCCAAGCTTCAGTTCAGCGCAGGACGCTGAATTGGAAGAGGATGCTGATACAAATGCTCCTGACGCTTCGGAGGCCGTAATTGACGAGCTTCTGGGTGTCGGTCCCGACGAAACCGACATCGATGACCTCGATGACATGGCTGATGACCTAGACTTCGACGACCTTGGTGACATGGCTGAGGAACTGAATGAAGAGGACGAGGACGTCGATCCGTCCTTCCTCGATGACATGTTGTGATGCCGACACAGGCATTGAAGCACCAATCCCCATCGCACTCCATGCCCGAGCCTCGTTCAGCCGTTTGGTCGGCTATCGCTTGGGACGGAAGGGCATCCCTCCTTGCAGCGGACATGCACTTCGCTAGGATACACCGCCACGCCACAGTCCTAGGCATACAGACTCCTGATAACCTAGCCAAGAGAGTCTTTGAGACCCTGAATGACCTCGAACTCCCTGGTGAGGAGAATGACAGCGCAGACCAAGCCGCCTTCCTTGTCAGAGTTGGAGTAAGGTCGAACGGGGAGCACTACGTCGAACCAACCGTCATCCGGACTTGGCCCGAAGATCCTCTGGCAGCGATCTCTCTCGCGGCCCCCACATGGGACGAGCCCGTCAGAGGCACCAAGCACGCAGAGTGGGAGCCGTACAGGGACGCGAGGTTGACCGCTATCGAGCATGGCGCGGATATCGCTCTGCTGTTTGAGGAAGACATCCTAGTGGATGGAGATCGCTGTGCCCCGTTGCTACTCGACCACGATGGCGTGGCCTACCATCCTCGACACAGTGATGGCGCTCTGGACTCAGTGACTATTGAACAGATTCGTCCAGGACTTGAGGCAGCAGGCATCCCGGTGAGGCCGGCCAAGTTGACTCTCAACATGATACTGCGTGCGTCTGAGATGGTGGTGTGCGGTAGCGGCATGGGCATCCGCGCGATTGGCAGCATCGATGGACGAACCATTGGTACACCCCGGAGCCGCCTGTTTCAGGCGGCCACGGATGCATGGCTATCTAGACTCGAGGTTGGCTGGATTAGTGCCGAGGACATCTAGAGCACTGGATGCTACCGAGCCGACCGTAGCGTTGAAGGAGCACGCCTTTGTGGTTTACTTGAGCGACATGCCCACTTGCAGGATATGCACCCAGAACTATCCGCTCAACCAGTTTGTAAGTGGCAATGGACCGCGCTACCAGGTCTGCGTGCGCTGCGCTGTCGACAACGACCTAGTTGATCCAGTGGATGCCCCACAGCTCTACTCTGATGATTTGGTGAAGGCACGCGTCTCCTTGTTCAGCCGCCGTTACAGGATGTGGATTTCCATCCTCTTTGGCTGGTTTCTTTACCTCACGCTTGGCCGAGGAATCGAGCTCTGGTCAAGCGTGTTCCTAGTAGTTCTCATGATTAGCACTCTTGCAGCCCCAGTGCTGCATTTCCTCGGCTCCGCTCGGTTCAACGCTGAATTAGCAAAGCTCACCCCGTGATTCAGTCACGGGAACCCTTGAAATATGACCCGGGGGGCTCCAGAATCAGAGGGAACAGTGGGTTCCCTGTGAAAGCCCGTGAGAATGGATGAATAGAAAAGGAGGAGCAAGCAGAGGTAAAGCAGGTTTTGGAGACGAGCAAAACAGCGCTCAGTACAGCGTTTTGCCAGTCAAAGAACCCTTGAATCAGCTAGTTCCAGACTATCATCCTAATCTCCCGGTTCGAACCCCGCGCGACGTCTTTCGAGGGGCGTCAGCGCGAGTTTACCACCGGAAAGAGAGAACAGCGGGTTCTCTAAACTGAATTTGGAAGTGAAAAGAAAATGCAGAAAACAAAGAACAAGAGTATGTTGATTGCTCTGCTTCTCGTAATGATGGCAGGATCCACCGGCGTCAGCGCCGATGGTTCCGACCCTCTGAATCCTGATGACGGCGGTGCCGACTGGGATGGCGATGGTCTGACCAACGCAGAGGAGCAGAATGCAGGAACTGACATGAATAATGCAGATACCGACAACGATGGCTTGCCAGACGGATGGGAAGTGGCCTACGGCCTCAATCCTCTCTCGGCTGGTGATGCGAATGCAGATCCGGATGGTGACGGACTGACCAACGCCCAGGAGTACGCCGCGGGTACCAACCCGAACAACGCGGACACCGACGGAGATGGAACGAACGACGCCCAGGACGCATTCCCGAACGATCCCAATGACGGATCGTCTACGGACTCCGACGGTGATGGTATACCTGACGCCTACGATCCTGACTTCGAAGGTAATGAAGACGGAGACGGAGACGGCGGCACCGAAGGTGGCGGCGAATCCGAGCAGGAGCAAGGCGGCCAAGGCGAAGGTCAAGGACAAGGTCAAGGACAAGGTCAAGGCCAAGGTCAAGGCCAAGGTCAAGGCCAAGGTCAAGGACAAGGTCAAGGCCAAGGCCAAGGACAAGGTCAAGGACAAGGCCAAGGACAAGGTCAAGGTCAAGGCCAAGGACAAGGTCAAGGACAAGGTCAAGGACAAGGTCAAGGCCAAGGAGGTCAAGGCCAAGAAGGCCAGCAAGGCCAAGGTCAAGACCAGGGCTCACAAACCGGCCAAGATGGCCAGCAAGGCCAACAGGGCGAGCAGGGTGAGCAGGATCAGCAGCAGGACAACGGTCAAGGACAGCAGCAAAACGGCGGCGATCAAGGCGGCCAGCAAGGCGAGCAAGAGGGCCAGGACCAGAATGGTAACAACCAGAATGGTCAGAACCAGCAGCAACAGGGCCAGACCCAGGACAACAACCAGGGTCAACAGGGCTCTCAGTCAGACCAGCAACAGAGTCAACA
>PSPX01000027.1 GCA_004195715.1 Methanobacteriota archaeon
CTCAATTCGAGGACGGCGAGATGCCGCTGGGACGAAGCCTCGAGCAGGCATACGGGGTAATCAACACTCGAATCATCGCCACCAGTGCTGATAACCTGATGGGAGTCTTCGGCACCGGTCTGGACAGCAGTTCTCAGCCGATAGTCAACTTCGACTGGCCTGACAGGGAGATCATCTGGACCACCTCCGACTGCTTAGATTCCTCTTCCACAGAGGATAGGTGGGACCTCTGCATGTGGTCCGAGAACCTCTACAAGATGACCATCGAGTTAGAGCCCGGCCAGTCGAATGAGGTCACCCTAGAGCCCGGTGATTCCAGTAATGTGGAGATGATACTCCACGGGATTAGGGTACCTGGCGACAGCGACATCGTGATTGCAGATTCATATGGCGCACCCGCTGGCTGGTTCGCCGAGGTGGGTTTCTCGAATTCCTATCAGTCCACCACGACCCTGATTGTGGGCTCCACGAGCGACCTCAATCTGTTCCTGCGGGCTCCGAACCTTCAGGAGATCAATGAGGACCAGACTTTCCACCTCACGGTGACCGTGACCTCGTCGACCAAGATCGAGGCCACTACCAGCATGACCTTCCTAGTCAACCTCGTCAATGAGGCCGACTGGGACGATGATGACGGAGACGGCGTCGCCGATTACGCCGACGACTGCCAGTTCGGCGACACGAGTTGGAACTCAGACGTCGACACCGACCACGACGGTGACGGCTGCAGGGACTCCACCGAGGATCTGAACGACGACAACGATGCCTATCCCGACGAGTACGACTCTTGCCCATCCGGCTACATGGGTGAGCACGTCGATTTAGACGGCGACGGCTGCGACGACCTCCATGAGGATCCAGACAACGACGGCGACGGCGTCGAGAATCACCTCGACCTGTGCCCCAATGGGGCGCAGTACTGGGGCGGCTTCGCTGAGGATCACGACGGCGACGGCTGCCGAGACGCCGACGAGGACGACAACGACGACAACGATCCATACCCCGACACGGAGGACGCTTGCCCGGAGGGAGTGGTGGGGTGGACCAGCACCCTGTTCGACCACGATTCCGACGGTTGCCACGACCTCCAGGAGGATGATGATGACGATAATGACCAGATTACCGACATTGACGACCTGTGCCCGGTTGGTATGACGATATGGTTCTCCGAGCCAGCCAGTGACTACGACTCGGACGGCTGCCACGACGTTGCAGAGGACATGGATATCGACAACGACGGCGTGCTCGATGAGGCAGACCAGTGTCCTCGGGGTATGTTGGGATGGATATCCACACCGCTCAACGACTGGGATTCGGACGGCTGCCACGACGATTTCGAGGACAATGACGACGACGGTGATGGCCTGTCCGATTGGTCTGACGATTGCATCCGCAGCTCGACATCACCTCAATCACATATTGATGCCGACGGCGACGGCTGTGACGACAACACCGAGGACAACGACCTCGATAATGACGGCATCGTGTCGGCCTACGACAACTGCGAGAACGACCCTTCCTCTGATTGGGTCTCCACACTCGCAACCGACTACGACTCGGACGGCTGCGAGGACTCAGTAGACTACGACGACGACGGTGACGGCGTCCCCGACGACGTGGACCAGTGCCCGACCAGCATTTTAGTCAATTCCGACTACGACCGAGACGGCTGCGACGACGAGACTGAGGATTGGGACGACGACGGCGATGGAGTTCCTGACACTAGCGACAGCTGCCCATTGGGCTTAATCAACTGGGACTCCTCATCCGCCAGCGACATCGACGGCGATGGATGCATGGACTCACTCGAAGACGACCACGTCTCCGGCAGGATACTGCACACTATGCGCAGCAACGCCTTCATGATACTAATCATCAGCAGCGTGACGGTCCTGATGCTCGCAGGAATGATGCTATCCGTGCAGCGCGGACGAGGCAGACCCGGGTTCACAGACCAGACATGGGCTGTCGACGATGCGATGCGATCTGAGGCCCCTCAAGACCCTCCCGCAGTCGAGAAGCAGGTCAGGGATCTCTCGGACCTAGGCTACTCTCCCGAGGTCGCCCAAGCAATCGTGGAAAACGAGGAAAGGGCACGTCGAAGGAGAAACTGACTACTATTGGAGCACCTATGAAGTATTTTCATAACCTCATCTAGTCGCTGGAGGACTGAGGGGGACCTAAAGTGAGGGCAGTTAGGGTCGAGTGCGCCATTCCCTCCATTGAGCACGATCCAAGAGCGCAGGCAGCCCTGCGGGCCGTGAGTTGGGATTACCGCGGAACTCTTGACCAGATTGACGGTAGGATGCGTGTGATGTGTGAGTGCATAACTGTGGATGGAGGGTGCCCAGCACCAGGATTCCGCATAGGCGGCATCACAGTCGTCGAGATCCTCGAAGAATGGTCCACGGACTACCTGACCCATCATCTCGTCGTGCTGGACTTCGATTCTGACACGATTGGACGATTCTTCCACTCCAGAGATCTGACTTTGATGGCTGGCACTAACTTCACCTCTAGTGGCCTGATCGTTCAAGTAGCAGGCAGGCAGGCCTCAATGGTGTCATTCCTGAATGCGATTAGGGAAGCAATCCCTGTAGAGAGAGTCACGACAGCGAAGACCTCTGAGGGAATAATCCAGAAGGGCCCCACTTTGCAGCAGCATAGGATAATCAAGGTCGCTCACCGGCACGGTTGGTACGAGGCCCCAAAGAGAATCTCAATCAGGGGCTTGGCCTCAAAATTGGGTCTGTCCAAGTCCACAGTGGCAGAGCAGTTAGTCAAGGCAGAGAGCGAGATTGTAGGCGGATTCCTGAAGAAGTCGCGATAATCAGGCGAATGAGTCCAATCTCGTCTGACGACTCCTCTTGACGAACCAGTTGTTACGCAAGTCGTCTGGGGCTGATACCCTAGGGGCGACGTAGTCGATAGCGTGTTTGAGAGAATCAAACTGCCTCGGAGTCAGCTTCATCGCCTCGCGAACGGTTTCTCTGATCAGCCAGACCCCTACTGGCGCCCAGTATTCAGGACCGATGTCCCGCCAGATGAGGCAGGCCCCCGAGCGCCGCATCGAATCCATGTGCTCGAGTACACCCAGTCTAGCCGAGTAGTGCGCGGCTTGAGATCCTCCCAATCTCCGAGCACCTTTCCTGTACCGGTCCAGACGCTGCCCCGAGTCCAGGCCTCTAGCATGTGGAAGGCCCACAGGCCAGGTGTGAGGATGATGTGGAACACGTTGTCGAGATAGGTGGCCTCGTAGACCAGCACTTTGTCGAGCGAGGGATGGTCCCTGACTCTGTCCCAAAGCCGCTTCCCAAGCATGTCGTCAGTAGCCGTGATGCCCCACCGCGTGGGAACCAGCTTCCTACTGCCTTCTCGGCCGAGAAGCCCCGAAGAGAGGAGGCGAGATATCTGAGCTTCTCCTATTGAGGCCTCAGTCAGCTCGCCCATCGCATCGGCAGCCAACAGGTCATCCTCGTTGGCAATCGAATCGACCTTCCTCGGGATGCTGGCATGACCGACGACCTCGGCTCGTAGTACCTCGCCTGAGGGGCCGAGGGGAGTGCTCATACTGTCGAAAGTGGGATTTCTCCCTACCATAATCGGCCTAGCGAAGTCGAGTTCCACGTCCACACTCTTCTCAGCCATCGCAATCTCCTGTGTGGTTTCCAGCATTGCTCCGGGCGAAGCGGTGCTACCGATCGGCATCACACTACCCCCAGTGATGAGATTGGCGTGTCGGGCCGCAACCTCCTCTAGCGGTTTTCCGAACAGGTCGGCAGGGTCACCACTAGCCAGAGGCACGGCATCGGAATCTTCTGGGACCCAAGCAGCGCTAGGACCCGCCCTGACATCAGGGTAGCCATATCTGCCTACGAACAGCGACGGCGGGCTCGGCCCGACCAGCTCGCTGACCGAACCCGATTGCACCACAGGGAGCCTTCCCCGGATGTCAGCGAGCAGGGGGCATGGGGAGATGCCACACATACCCCGAGTACCCCGGCATTCGATGCACTCCGGAAACATCACCATGAAATCGCAATCGGATGCTCTTAGGCATACTGCTCTGCGAACGCAGGGAGGCGGCATTCAAAGGGACCATTCCTCTCCGGCAGGCGGGGAGAGAGATGACTCGGATTCCAGCGGTCATACTGCAGCATTTCATTGGTCTTTCGGACTACGAGCGCAAGCTGGCCTTAGACAAGGCATCCAGAGAGCTCGGCATGAGCGTCGAGCAGATTGAGACCGAGATAGAGAACTTCCAGAGCGGCGGCTTCAATCAGGACCAACCCACCACCACGTCTCCTGTTGAAGCGCCGCGCAAGGTGTCGATTTTCAATAGATCTAAGAAGCAGAAAGAGGGAGGCCCGGAGTTCGTAGACGACTCCCACAGATACCGATTTCGATACGACCCCAGCGTGGCCGGAAAGGCCCGTCAGGACAAGGCGACCCAGGCCATCGCCTGTCCGCACTGCAAGGCCGCACTCGGAATCCCAGAGAAACGCCCAATCAGGGTCACATGCCCCGCGTGCATGATGGATTCGAGCTTCGAGGACTGATCAGACTCCCCAGAACCGGTTCTCTCCAGAAGCGCCCTCATCTTCGGTCACTGACTGCACAGCCGTCCTCAATAGGTAGTACCCGATGATTGTGAACACAGGCATCCCCCAAGTGTCGGAGACGCTCTGATAGTCGAGGCTGAAGTCTGAACCCCCCATCTCAATGAGTACGACTACTAGTGCGGCCTTCGCGAAGAAGTAAACCACAGCCCCTAGACCCAGGAGTAGCACGCTGCGCCCAGTGAAACTGCCTTCTTTCCATCTTAGCACACCCAGAGAGAGTGCGAAGGAGAACGCAGAGACGACAATCCAAGTCAATGCCTCATTTATGGCAATGGCCCAGACGGCGATGTCTCTGTTCACCGCGTCTACGTTGAATTCACTGCCCAAAGAGGCCACATACCCGTCAATTTCGATGTTCGTGGCTGAGAAAACCTGGTAGGCGGTGAGGATGGATAGTAGCACTGAGACGATCGAAAGTCCCCAGAGAAGAGACGACCATATCCCTCCGGTGGCACTCTCCCGCATATCAATCATCAGACGCTCCAACTGCTGTTCCCAACCGAGCCCCTTGGCGAACAGCCAGATGCCGATGAACAGGGGCATCGCGCCGATGAGAGCGCCTCCGCCTGGGATGATGAGGCCGAGCCCGATAATCATCAAGAAGATGGCGACAGGAACCAGCAGCTTGGCTCTCCACCGCGGGTCATCGATGGCCTTAGCAACATAGTAGTAGGTACTCTCGATGCCCTTGGACTGTCTCACAATCACCTTCTCAACGTGATCGACGCGCACCCTTGAGGTGATTATGGGAAGAGAAGCCTCATCATCCGCTCCGTCGGTGATTAGGACGGCGGAGTCTGGTTGGAACTCTTGGATGACCTCATCCAGTTGCATCGCGACAGCCCGATCGCTGCGCGGACCGACTCGGACATCGCCTGTAAGTAGGGCGATTTCTATCTCGTCGTCGCCCTGAGCGTTCTCAACTAACCTGTCGTGATGATGCAGGGCACCAAGGATGGCGTTGGTGTCCGATTCCTCAGGATCGGCTATGCCTAGACGCAGAGCAGCTGTCAGGGTGGCCTTGCGACCGATGACGGGACCTCTGATGCCAGCCTTAACTCCAAGGTCGTTGTCTCGGTCGACAGTCAGTACGAGAGTCCTCACCATGTCTACTCATCCGGTATGGGCTGCGATGTAATGCTGGCCCATATCAAGAATTGGCCGACTCGACCTCTTCCTCGCCGACTTCAGGCTCTTCCGCGGCCTGCGAACTCTCGCGGTAGCGGCTGCGCTGCTTGGCTCTGATGTACTTCAGTGGATGGCTCAACCACTCTTGATCGCAGAGCCTGTCGTCACCAGGCTGCACCGGGCATCTCGCAGCGGTTTTCAAGGCGGAGCAACCGTGCGGTGTGTAGTCGCGCTCGTAGATTTGGTTCACTTGGTATGAGGTGGTGTCCGCACTGTAGTCAGGTGCGTTTGCAAAGAACGAGCATGTCTGTTCCTGCGACATCCCAACTGACTTCGAGAAGGCAGCTAGAAACACCCTCCCGGTATGGTTTACGTTTACTCCTTGGTTCAATTCAGAGACCGCCGACTCGAAGCACGGCGGCCAGTCATCTCTAACCGCAGCCGTCATCGGCATCTCTTCCTGTACGCGCTCTGAGAGTAGCCCGGTGATGCGCTCGACCGGATCGGCGAACAGAGCCGCGAACTCTTCGCTCATCCTGTCCATTCTGTCTGTGCAGGTCTGGTTCAGATGCTCTCTAATCCTCTCTTTCAGTAGCCTAGCAGTACGCTGCCTACTACTCTCTCCAACAGCTGCGTCCATGCAGACCCATCCCTTGATGACTGGACGATTGGCCAGATGCCAGTATGCACCCGATATTCTCGGGCACAGTTCTATGAAGTCGGCCATAGGAATCCAGTAAACCACCTCGTTAGATCCCGAGCTCATCTCGCTTCTGATTCCTGACAGGTAGGAAGCAGCCAACAACTCAAAATTCTCCGAGTCCATTCCGAATAACTGGTCGGCCCTAGTCGCCTCACCTTCTATCCATCGGGCCAGCAGCCTCTCATTGAAGGAGGCGCAGACGACTAGCATAGCGTGTAGGAACGAAAGCACTTCGGTCATCCTACCTATCTCTGTCGACATGTCGACAGTAGTTGCGATGTCAGCACCGTCCTTGTGCATCACACTGTCGAGCAGGCGTAGTCGCCCCCGGGTCCTAACGTCCTCCAACCAAGGCTCGTCTATCAGGTCCTCAACCGAGATCCCATTCTTCTCAAGCACGCTGCGCATGTGCTCCCTGCCTTGAGGCAGGAAGGGATAGCGAGCTAGCAGGACCTCGTCCTCCACTGATGGCAGTGCAAGCGGCATCGGCATTGGCAAGCAGAGGGCCGCGAGGGTTATTCAACACTCACCGTGTCCTTCTACTGGAGCGAGGCTAGATGGACCGACCGACCGACCTGCTTCCAGTCGTCGACGAACTGCTTGCCATCCAGACGGAGGTCCGCGAGCACTTCGGATGGAAACTCGATCCCGACTCCAACAGTGCTCTGTCCATGCTCGAAGCGGTCGAGGCGTCGGAGATAAATGACTGGACCCGGCCTCGCAGGGCCGCCACAGTGGCCGGTCTGATTCGGCGGATGGTACTCAGGCCCACCGAAGTGGCAATCCTCGGTGCCGCTGTAGAGGCCGAAGAGGTTCTGAGAGTGCTGGAGCGGC
Source organism: Methanobacteriota archaeon (assembly GCA_004195715.1). Taxonomy (GTDB): domain Archaea; phylum Thermoplasmatota; class Poseidoniia; order Poseidoniales; family Thalassarchaeaceae; genus Thalassarchaeum. The sequence continues at coordinate 7,288 of PSPX01000027.1, forward strand.
CAATCCTGCTGGTCGCAGCCGACGGCTCCGCAGGCGTGCTCTCGACGCTGCCCGATTCGACGGCGGAGCGAGCCTGGTCGCGTCTGGCATGCGTCGTCAGCGATGGTGATGGTGGCCAAGGAATCATCGAGGCGGTCAAGCGGGGCATACCGGTCTTCCTGCACGCCCACGGCGACAACGTCGCTGAGTGGAAGTCACTACTGGAGATAGCTGCAGGGGCATCAACACCTTCGCCTCTGGTGTTGACTCACCAGACCCCGGCAGCGATTCCCGGTATGCACAATCCCGGAGGGTTCACCGACGGGGACCGGGCTGTGTGCGTGGTCCGATCTATGGGCGTGCCTAAGGAATCAATCACGATGCTGGGTACTAGGGCCGATGTCTTAGGCAGGTGGTCTGGAGTGACCGACGCTGAGACCAAGATGGAGAAACTTCAGTGGATGGACAAGGTCCTGCGGGCCCTAGAAATCGATTACTAAACAAAGTCGTTGAGCGTCATCACAGTGACCGTGTCGTCGTTGAACAGAGAGTCAACGCTGTCAGTCATCCAAGCGACGCGCTGCTTGGTATAGTCGTCGACGCCGTACTTCTCGATGACGTTCTGAGTAATCTCGATGTACTTGCGAACCGCTCCCTCGGAGACCGTCAGAACGACATTGCCCCCGCACAGGGTGCTATCGCCGTCTCTTGAGCCGACCAGACCACCGCCTATCGAAACGGTCTGGATGCATCTGCCCGCTAGCGGCATTCTGCGGTACGAATGGGCACATTTGACGCAGCGAACTTTCTGACGTGTGAAGGCCATGAGGTTTCCACGCAGGTCAGGAAGGAAGTGGGATTCGATGACCTGCGAGGCTACGCGCTGCACTCTGACAGATCTCAAATCAGTTCCGAGAGCCAGTTGAGCAAGCATCTTGTCCTCCATCGTCTTGAGGGTCTTGTACGATGAGTTCTTCGGGCCGGCGTCGAGTCGGCCCGAGTCATGGGTCCAGCCGTACCCACGAATCTCCCCCACAGTGTCAATCCTGTTACTAACCAAATCAACAATCCCTTCTATCTCGCTCGGGTGTGGCTGCGACTTTGTCGCCTCGTAGAAGGCTCGATTGTAGGACCACGAACAGTCGACGTTGAGAGCCTCCTTGTCAATCTCGCTCGGATTGATGCGTGTGCTCAGCACCAGCGGAGCATCCATCCGACCACCCCTGCCCGCTGGTAAAATCGACTTGGAGAAGTTCAGCAGACCGTCTAGCAGCATCATCAAACTGTCCTCATCACCGTCGCAGTTGCGCCGCTTCGCGGCGTGGAACAGAGGATGAGCATATCCAGCGGAGGCACTGGTCCAGCCAATGATTCGACACAGCACACCGCCAGATGTGTGTGGCGCGAGGCCGATAGCCAGATGCCCCACCAGATCGGATTCATCAACGACCTCGTAGAAGGGCTCCATCCCATAGAACCGTACCAATAGGTCGTCGACGAAGCGACACGTGTTCAGGAGATGATTCTTGGCTAGGATAGAAGGCACGAAGTCCTGAGGTAGCAGCTCGAGCATCTGCTCGTCCGATTCGAGAGGTGCACCGAAGATGTCGTGAGAATATCCTAGATCATGCAGCTTATTCCATGGAGTGCCTATCTCGCTAGGTTTGAAGTGAGTAATCGGGACATCGCTCATGTCGTAGCGCGAGGTGCCGTCGCGGAACACCGAGACCTCATGTTTTGCTCGCAGTATCCCCTTTTCGATTGGTTCAGGAGTCTGGTCTATTGAGATTAGGCCCTTGACTGCCTTGATTATTTTCGGCACCCTGTCAAGCCCGAGCGCACGCCTCTTGACCTCCAGAATACCGCCTAGTGGAACACTAGTTCTCTGCCCCTTCCTGCGCCTGAACTGCCCGCCTCGGCGCTTGCTCTCCTGAGTACGCCCCCCGCACTCAACCGCCTCTCCTGAGACCAGTCGGTGGTGGCATCTCAGATGTGGGGACTCTTGCCCGCACTTGTCGCACAAGCGCGGCCCCATCTCGACTCGGATGACACCCTTGCCGGCGGCCTGCCCCAGCAGTCGTTGCGGCCCACCGTTCTCTCCTATTGGGTACAGAGCGTGGACCTTCGGCTTCATCTCACGCACTCCGGCCTTCTCCGGCCGACCCATGCGTGAGCCCACCCTGCAGGGTGCAGAATCCTCCCAGCGTAGCTTGGAAAGACGCCTGACTAGCCAAAGCGAACGTTCGACTTCATGTTCGTCCAGTAGAACCTGCGCAGCACGAAGGGCTGTGGTATCGGCGGGGCCGGGGTCGTCGATCTCCTCCGCAGCAGCCTTTCCAGCGGCATCGGTATCCTGTATCCCGAGCCCTTCCTGTCTCGCTGCTGTCTCGGCCTTCATTCTGACGACCGCTCGACGACCATCCAAATTCTCCTGACGAGCGTTCTCCTGTGCGATGATTGCCGTCGCTTCATGAATCCTGCCTACTCTATCATCGATGTGCGGTCTGGCCTCGACTGCGATATGCACAGCCCCACTGCGAACCTCGAGACCGAGCCCCTCAACCAAACCCTCCCAGTGTGATGACATCACGATGTCATTTCCTTCGTGGCGGTGTTCGACTCCGAGGGTCATCAAAGCCGATTTCAGAATACCGTGGTTGTGCACCATGGTCCACCCGGGCCAGACCCCGGTGGAGGGAGTTGGTAGCCCAATGTCTTCGATGAAGGCGTCCGGCGACCAGGCGGCGGCGCCATCGTGTAGGCGCAGCGCGCCGTTCTCTATGGATGAGCCAACAAACGCCTCGATGACTGTCGGGGCGAACGACATTGGCATGTCCGACCACCACAGGTTCCACGGCGGAGGAACCGCCACGCCGTACTCCGTATTCATGGCCCGCGCAGATTCCCACTTCATATCCAAATCGCGCAGATACAGGAACCATTCTCGCCGGCGCCAACTACGATCTAGAGAACTCTCCCCGCCTCGCTCGATTGCGCCATTGAATGGTAGCCCCGGTGGTAGTTCGGACCTATCGACCCCGAGTATCTGAGCGAATTCGTCGACCTTGTCGGGGTGGACTAGGGAATCCGCGAGGTCGGCTGCCCACCAGTCCCTGTTGTAGGCCGAGGGAACGAGGTCCTTGTTGTTCTCAAGGAATTCACCAAAGCCAGACAATATCTCTCCTGAGTCCCAAATGCTGAGAACTTCATGAGAGCATTTCTCCCATTCCTCGGGTGTGGAAATTCTGAGGAAGGAACCGTCTCTGAGCAGGACCGTGGGCCCGTCGATATCGACGCACGGGGTGACCGCGCAAGCCTTGCCAGGCCGTTCTGTCTTCATCTGAGTCCCCACGGATAGAAATCCTCCCAGAGCCTGCATCGAGACCGGGTTCACCCCGGCGGCGGCAAGCCCGGAGGCACGACTCCTACCATATCTCAGTCTGAATCCACCGGGTTCGCAGGGCTCGCCAAAGACCGGCCGCCCGGCGATGACATCCTCCATGTATCGACTCACTTTGCCAATCTCACGCTTCTTTACGCCACTATCATCATCGGTTTTGCCCTTACCAACGAACTGGGCTATGAAGTCCCATCCGGGTATCTCCAGCCTTGTGGTGTGTTTGAGGATCTTTGGAGCCTTGAGGCATAGCCCCTCTCCGATGACCAGCATCACACCTCCTCGAATTCTTGTACGAGGCGAATCGTTAGAATTCACAATGTTGCGAACTTCCTTGTATCCAGCGCACTCCTGCTTCTCAGTCTCCTCCCCGTTAATCATCACAGGGCAGGCCCTCACAATGATCTCTATCTCCTCAGGGGGAGGCTTGTACTGCAGGCCGACGCGGTATAGGCCGAACTCCTCCTTGACCCGCTCCACTTCAGGTGTAGTCGGGACGTACCTGCCAATGCCGAGTTCACGACGGATCATGTCGCCTATCAGGACACCCAACGCCTGGGCTGTACCTCCCGCTGCTCGGATTGGGCCAGCGAAGTCTATTGATAGGAATTCGGAACCATCGGCGTTGTTCATGATGCGAACTTTGCCGATACCCTCGAGTGGTGCCACCAGAACCGCTTCAGTCAGTACCGCGAGGCCGACTCTCAGTCCGGAGTCTATGGCTGTGGTGATGTCACCTGTCCTAGCGTGCATCTTCCTTGCTACATCGAGCGCAATCTCGATGGCCGCAGGCTCTCTTTCGGAGGTTCTGAGGAGGTTGCGTAGGTCATCCTCAATGCTCATCCCATCGAGATACTCCTCGAGCAACTTCTCAGTTCTGCTTGCGAGGTCGGCGGTACGCGGAATCTCGACGTCTTCTGTGAAATCAAGACCTTTGGCCCTAGCCTCGGACGCGATTAGGTAGACCTCGTCCGCTCGGCGGTCCAACCAGCTCTGGTATGACACACATTCGTCGCTCAGGCGGGTCTCGTCGTACTCCGCAACATGCCTCTTATCCGAACTCATGTATGCACGCTCCGCTGCCGGACATCCTCGTACTGTGGGAGGCCGTCCAAGAACATTCACTGAAATGCCCGCCAATCAGCCTGTCCAGAGTGCGAACCTTCATCCGACCCCTACCAAGCCGGAGCGAAGGAGAAGATGGCGTCAACCAGCGTGGATGAAGCGAGGTCGAGACTAGTCGACAGGGTCCGTGACTTGGCTTATCTTCACTCTCCCGACGAACCATTCACACTCGCTAGTGGTCGTCAAAGCACCCACTTCTTCGACATGAAGCCGGTGATGATGGATCCTGACTGTGCCCACCTGCTTGGCGTGCTCATACACGCTGAGATAGAAGACATCGGCGGCGTGGACGCGGTCGGCGGCCTCGAGCTCGGCGCAATCCCACTCACTGGTATCGCCATCGCCAAGGCGGGCAGAGGATCTAGCCTGCGCGGCTTCCTCGTGCGCAAGGAGCCCAAAGGCCGCGGCGGTCGAAAGACCGGAAATCCCCCTGGTATCGAGGGATCGAGCCTTGCTGCTGGTGACAGAGTAGTGCTTCTTGAGGACGTGACCACGACTGGGGGCTCTGCTCTGCAGGCCGCAGCCCGACTCAGCGAGATGGGCTGCGAAGTCGCCGCATGCATCACCATCCTAGATCGCGAAGAGGGTGGGGCGCAGGCTTTCGCCGAGGCTGGAATAAATCTCCGACCTTTGATTTTGAAGTCAGATGTCGCGGGTGAGTGAATGAGCCAGCACATCATCGACTCGAGCGAGCCCTACCATCCTGAGAAACTCGACAAGAAGGAGTATGTGGGCGCAGCGGCCTACTTCGAACTCGACATGCGTGCAGGCGTGGTCCTCGAGGTCGAGGAGTTCCCTGAGATGCGTAAGCCCTCGTACAAGATTCAGGTCGACTTTGGACCTGTTATTGGCAGACTGTGGAGCTCCGCGCAGATTACCAACTACTCGCGAGCCCAGTTAATTGGCCGCACTGTGGTAGGCGCAGTCAACCTCGGTGACAAGACTCTGCCCACGGGTTTCATCTCTCAGTTCCTTGTCCTTGGCGCACTCGATCCCGATGGTACTGTACGGCTGCTTGAGTTGCCTGATGGTGTACTATCTGGCTCCATGGTCGCCTAATCACTCCCGCTGGTGCATGTAGCAGTAACCGGAATTTCGGTATACCATCCTGCGGCACCTTTTGACAGTCTTCGCATCAATATGCAGGCAGTGGATCTGTGATTTCAGGAACTCTTCGGTGTTAGCACTCTTTGACTCATCATCATCCACTCCCTCGGCGAAAGCATCGACAACATCCCAAGGTCCCCCTCCCTCCACTTTCTTCTCCTTCTCAGGAACTTTCTTTGTTTCTGTAGTGGCGAATCGAAGGGCACCCATTTCTTTCTGACATTCCTTGCAGACCAGCAAATCCTCCACCTCATCGTCACCGAAAGCCAATTCTGCCCCCAAAACCGCTGGTGCGAAGCCCGCCCCCCCTGCGGCCCCCTCCGTGACGATGAAGAGGCCTAGGCCAAGCACTCCTCCTGCCACCATCAGCGCCCCTCCGCCCAGAGTTTTCACGTATGTCTCGACCGGATCGTCGCCCACGGACCTGCAGGTGGTGCAGATGGGGGCCTCACAACCAGCTCTCTGGCAAGTCCAACCAATCGTTTTGTTGAGGCCGCATCGGCTGCAGGCACCTCCCTCAAGACCAGTCTCCGGGGCCGTGGTAAGGGCGAGAATGCCCCCTCCTATTGCCAATAGTAAGCCTAGGACCGGGCTGCAGAAGGACCCAGGACCACTCCCTGCGAACCACCCAAGACCGATGAGAAGGAGTATTGCTCCCGCTCCCCTCCTCATCATCACCGGCGTGCTTTCGGGGTCTACATGGGCCTCCATCTTCGCGGCATTTTTCTTCATCTGCACCTGTCGGAGTTTCGGCTTGATGCCGTTCAAGGTGTCTAGCTCACCTGCGTCGAACCAGATTGTGGCACAGTCCCCGCAGATGTCTATCTTCACGTCGTGCTCGCTCGCCCGGCCCTCTGCCGCGAATGGTTTGGGCACCTCTATTTCCAACATCGTAGAGGGACAAACCGGGCAACTGTGACCCTCTGGATGCTTGACCCCCATGTTCTCAATTTTTTCCCGCACTTCGTCGGGAACTACCCCCTGCATCGTCTTGGCCTGTACTGCGAGGCCCCAGCAACCGGTGCATACCAGCAGGTCGACGCCATCTACTTCCTCGGCTGACTCCACCCTCAGTTTCCTCGAGCACTTGGGGCAGTCGTAGTCGCTAGCAGTACTCACAACGGACCAGTTGCGGACACCATCATTAGGCTTAGGGCGGCACGCATATGCTCTTGTGCCTGTGAACGTTCCCGACTCCATGCCTACTGTAGTCAAGATGACAACCAGCGCCGGGGAGATAATGATTGGACTGTACACCGAGGACTGCCCTGAGACCACAGGGAACTTCCTCAAGCTCGTAGATGACGGGTTCTACAACGGCCTGCACTTCCACCGCGTGATCAAGGACTTCATGATTCAGGGCGGGTGCCCTCATTCAAGGGATGCTAACAATGGCCGAGCCGGTACTGGTAGTCCTGGGTGGAAGATTCGCTGTGAGTCATCAGCATTAGCCAAGAGTCATGACAGACCCGGGCTTTTCTCCATGGCGAATGCAGGTAGGGATACGGGTGGATCTCAGTTCTTCCTCACCACTGTGCCAACTCCATGGCTCGATGGGAACCATGCGGTGTTCGGAGAGGTCATTGAGGGCATGGAGAACGTGTACAGGATAGAAAATTGCGACACCAAACCCGGCGACAGGCCCCACGACCCCCAGAAGATAATCAGTGTAGAGCGGGTATGAGGTCGCTAATTGATTTCTGCTACCAAACAATACGTTGCATTGAAGCCATATAGTCTGAGTTTATTAATAACTAATTAACGCGATGCGAATTATGGCCAAGCATCGTGCTGGAGACCGTCGAATAGTCAGTATAAGCATACCAGAAGACCTCGCTAAGAGGCTCGACAGGAGAGTAGGCAAAGGTCGAGAGAAGGGCCGTTCCGCAACCATCTCCAGAATGATCCAGGGTTCGCTTGATTCGGAGTCTGAGGAGCGTACGGGGGAGCCAGCAGCAGCAGCCCGCAGCGCTAGGGCGAAACCCGATGCCATCAGGATAGAGAAGGACACGATGGGGGAGGTTGAGGTCCCAGCAGACAGGTATTACGGGGCTCAGACCGCCCGATCCCTAGTCAATTTCGATATCGGAGAGGACATCATGCCCCGTTCGGTCGTCCGCGCTTTCGGTGTTCTCAAGCAGGCCGCGGCCCAAACCAACGTTGATCTTGGCCAGATGGACCCCAACATCGGCTCGTTGATCTCAGCGGCCTGTGATGAGGTAATCTCAGGCTCTTTAGACAAGCACTTTCCTCTGAGGATATGGCAGACAGGCTCGGGCACCCAGACCAACATGAACGCTAACGAGGTAATTGCCAACCGAGCCATCGAGATTTCCGGTGGCACCGTGGGTAGCAAGACCCCAGTGCATCCAAACGATCACGTCAACCGGGCCCAGTCGAGCAATGACACCTTCCCAACGGCCATGCATATCGCCGCAGCCGAGGAGACCAATCACCGATTGTTGCCCGCAGTACGTCATTTACGGGGTGCTCTGACTAACAAGGCGCGGGACTTTAGGAGTACAGTGAAGATTGGTAGGACCCATTTGATGGACGCAGTCCCACTGACCCTAGGGCAGGAGTTCAGCGGCTATGTTTCGATGCTCGACGCCGACATCACACGCATTGAGAGCGCCATGGGAGATTTGCTCGAACTGGCATTAGGTGGGACCGCGGTTGGGACCGGACTGAACACACACCCTGAGTTCGCTGATACAGTGGCGGGACACATTGCGGACAGCACTGGGATGCCTTTCGTCAGCGCCGACAACAAGTTCGCACAGTTAGCAGCTCACGATGCGCTGGTAGCCGCCTCGGGAGCGTTGAACACACTTGCAATTTCTCTGATGAAGATAGCCAATGACATCAGATGGCTCGGTTCTGGTCCAAGATGCGGCTTTGGGGAACTCTCACTTCCTGCTAACGAGCCCGGATCAAGCATAATGCCAGGCAAAGTCAATCCCACTCAGGCAGAGGCGATGACGATGGTGTGCTGCCAGGTTATGGGCAACCACACCGCTATCTCAGTTGGAGGCAGCCAGGGTAATTTTGAACTCAATGTGTACAAGCCGATGATAATCCACAACTTCCTACACAGTGTACGCCTGCTGACGGACACTTGCCGCTCATTCACGGACAAATGCGTGGTGGGGCTGGAGGCTAACGAGGACAGGATTGCAACCCATCTCGAGAACTCGCTCATGCTGGTCACTGCACTCAATCCTCACATCGGCTACGACAACGCCGCGAAGATAGCTAAGAATGCGCACTCGAAAGGAACCACACTCAGGGAGAGTGCTCTCGAACTCGATCTTCTGACAGATGAGCAATTCACTAAGTGGGTCAAAGCCGAGGACATGATTGGGCCACGAGACTGAAGGAACTGAAACTCCAATCGATTATTCCAGAGCGAAACGCTCCACAAACATTGCAATAAAATCTTGGGGGCCGATCACAGGTGGGAGCAGGCAGGAGAGGTTCCGCACATGGGGGAGCTTCCCCCCTCCTGTTCTACTCCGCAGGGTCCGGGTGTCCCCCGGGCCTCTCGGCCCGGGTTTCTCCGGGTAGACTCCTCCGGGACCTCTAGTGCCCCTTTGTCGCGTTCCGTTTCCTTCCCCTTCCTTTCGTCCAGTTCTCTCCACTTCACTCATCTTCTTTCTCCAGGGGCGTTTCCCCCCCCTTCGCGTTCTCCATTTCCTTCCCCTTCCTTCCCCTTCCTTGCGTCCAGTTCTCTCCAGTTCTCTCCACGGTCCGATACAGCTTCCTCCACGGATCTCTCCGCCCTCGTCCACTCATGTTTCCCTCCGCTTCCTTCCCGTTCCTTCCCCTTCCTTGCGTCCGGTTCCCGTCGGTTTTTCCGCTTCGTTCCTCACATCGCTTCCAGGTTCGTTCTCCTCCCCCTTCCACGCGTATCTCCTCGGGATAGTACTCTGCCTCGGTTGTGTTTTCCCCGTTGCCGGTTCGGTTACGTTTTCCTCAGCTTCCTCCTCCGTTTCCTCCAGCTTCCTTCCCTTTCCTTCCCTTTCCTTTCGTCCAGTTCTCTCCAGTTCTCTCCACTCTTGTCCTCTTCGGTTCTCCCGCCGTCTTCCCGCCCATATGGCGTTCCGACTCTTCTCCCGTTCCCCTTCCTTGCGTCCGGATCCCGGGTTCTGCCACCGCTCTCTCGCGGCTCGGTTTCTGTGGCCCGCGGGTCGCGCCGAAGCGCCCCCACACCACTTCAGAGAAGCGGCAAGGTTAGCAGGGAGAGATGGAATACATAAACCTTCCTAGGACAGACTCGCAGTCTACCGGAAACAAGGGTCTCAAATGTTAATTTCCATTGGATTTCACACACCTCTGAGGCGCCTCAAACGCTCCATCAACTGGCTTCTACGCTCGATATCGTCAGTTTCCTCCACGATTCCTCTGAGGCGCCTTGAAAGAAACGCTTCTTCAATCAGATGAATTCTCCCACTGGAGTCGCCCAGGGCGATGTTGCCATCTGTTGATTGGAGGTGCCTTATGCGGTGATAGTGCCCAAGTTCTAGGAGTATGCTACCATCATCGGCTTCCAAGACAGTAATGCCCGACGTCTCACCGTTCCATCTCGATCCCCAGATTCCGCTGCCATTGGATACAGAAGGGCCCATTGCAAGTGATTCAACAGCACCTGGCGCCGTGTCTACCCAGCCGCGACTTGAGACAATCTCGCCCGATTCGTGCCCTGAGAACCAGGTCTGTCCGGAGCTGCAGATTGCTCGAACAGGCGAAGACCGCTCCTCGCCAGGCTCATCAACTGAATCGGTCACCACGCAGACCCTGCCGTCAGAGTGCCCGATTAGAAATCGTCCCTCGGAGTCGCATGCACCGGAGGTCACAGGACTATTTCCCTCTAAAGGGAGATGCGATGCGGCCTCACCGCTTCGGATTCGAAGTAGCCCACAACGTGGTCTACCTAGTCCCAGCAGCACCCCTCCCTCGTCGTGCAGACCGAGTCCAGTGCTCCTGAAGCGAACCCTCGCTGTCAAACATCCACACAGTCGACTCGGTGTAGTCTGAAATCTCAATCTCGTACACAGACGAAGCCGCCCAAACGACTCCTTCGCAAACTTGGACGAAATCACTCGCTCCCTCCAGCGGACGACTCCAGATGATATCTCCAGTGCCTGCGTCGAGCGCGTGTAGGTCCGAGGAGGCTGCCGCGTAGACGCGACTATCAATCATAGCGATATCACTAATCGGTCCGTTCACCTCGACTCTCCACCGCTCGTTCCCAGAATCTACCGACCAGCAGGCCAGAACGCCCTCCTGCGAGCCTCCCAACAAGTCATCACCGTCAATCCTCAGAACGGTGCAGGCGCTGCCGAGCTCGCGCTCAAACGAAGAGACCGCCCCGAGTGTATGCACGACCATGGTGTCAGACCATGATGCCCCGCTATCGGGCTTTCGCGTGAACGAGTCAGGCTGAAACACCGTAGAGTCGCTCGACCTTGTCTTTCAGGTAGTCTACAAAGGCGTCTGGAGAGGGGGGGGATCCAGTGGCTTCCTCGATTAGGTCCGCCGGCTCGAGAATGCTCCCTCGTTGATGCACGTGTTCACGCATCCAGCCCAGCAGGGGTGCGAACTCGCCACACCGCATCTGCTCATCATGGTCAGGCAAGTCCTTGCGGGCCGCAGCAAGCAACTGCGCGGCGTACAGGTTACCAAGCGTGTAGGTCGGGAAGTAACCGAAGGCCCCCATAGACCAGTGGATGTCCTGCAATACTCCGAGCGCGCGGTTCGGGGCTCTTATGCCGAGAAACTCCTCGTACATGTCGTCCCAGGCGTCCGGCAGGTCATCGATTTCAAGATTCCCTGCGATAAGCTTCTTCTCGAGTTCGTAACGGATCATAATGTGCATATTGTAGGTTGCTTCATCGGCCTCGACACGAATCAGACTCGGCTCCACAAGATTGACTGCCTGCCACAGCGCTTCCGAATCGACTCCATCCATGTTCTGGGGGAAGTGCTTCTGCCACATTGGCAGGGCCCACTCGCAGAACTCGCGCGAGCGGCCGACTTGATTCTCCCACAATCTGCTCTGACTCTCATGAACTCCGAGCCCGTTGGCCTCACCAGCGGGCTGGAAGTCGAGGTCTCGACGACGCCCCTGCTCGTAGGTGCCGTGACCCGTCTCATGCATCGAGCCATACAGCGAACCGAATGGATCAGATTTGCTGTAACGGGTTGTCCAGCGGACATCGTCGGGATTAGACCCACCGCAGAATGGATGGGTCGAAGCATCTCTCCTGCCGGCAGAGAAGTCGAAACCAATCGCTTCGGACACGCCTTGGCTCAGCGCTTCCTGACCCGGCTGTTCCCATGAGTTATCCTCCACCCACGAGATGTCCGGGCGGTTACCACTCTCGACGACCGCCTTGATTAGGGGGGCTACGTTGTCGCGTAATCCAGCGAACAACGGGTCTACTTTGGCTACGGTGAGACCACTTTCGTAAATGTCGAGGAGTGCGTCGTACCGTAGTTCGTCGTAGCCCAGGTAGTCGGCCTTTCGACGAGCGAGATCAATAGACTTGGCGAGATCGTCGCGAAAGATCGAGAAATCGTCCTTCGCACGTGCCTCACTCCACGAGATCTGCGCTTTCGAGCGGTGCTTGGCCGTCTCTTCGACGAATTCTGTAGGCAACTTTGTCGCCTTGTCATATGACTCGCGGGCCAGTCTGACGTTAGCGGTCTGCACATCGTTGAGGCTGTCAGTGGACTCCAGTTCGTCGAGCAACTCCCCAATGCGAGGATTGGTCAGCCTTTGGTGACCGGTCTTGGAGATCCAAGCCAGCTGCTCGGCCCTGAGGCCCGCAGCCTTGGGCGGCATCAGTACTTCCTGATCCCAACTCACCAAGCCACCGATTTGGCCAATCAGGTCTATGTCCCTCAATCTCTCAAGCAGTTCGTCGTATGCGCTCATGGCTTCGCGAGAGCGGTCTCAGACACATAGGTTGCGGAGCCGGTAATCGACTCAGACATCGATTCCAAGCATGCCTCTGAGGGCTAGTCCTATGCCGTACGAGATTAGGCTGACCACACCGAGAATACCAACCATTTCCATGAACCTACTCCTGAAAGAGACCTCCTCGACCACTGAGACATAGAAGTTGAACACCGCGACTATTAGCAGACCTATCGCGAAGGTGCATAGCAGAGCCTGAACATGAGGTTCAAAGCCTTGGAAATCAGGACTGTCGGCTTGGAAGAACAAATAGGGGGAGACCAGCATGAAGACCGTGACTAGGTAAGAAATCCAGGTGAAGAACGCAGCCTTGACGGCTGACTCACTCTTCTTCTCCGCACGCGAGGACAGGTACTCCGAGGCACCCATGCTGAATGCCGCCGCGATTCCCGTTACCAATCCGGCCAGTGCTACCAAATTCAGGTCTTGCAGAGCGAAGGTGAGCCCTGCCAAAGCCCCAGTAAGTTCAACGAGAGCGTCAGACATCCCAAGGACAACGCTGCCTGAGTAGCGCAGACGCTCCTCGTCAAGCATACCAATCATGTTCTCCTCGTGAGCCTCCTCTTCATCGGCAATCTCGTGCAAGCCGAGTTCGCGATACTCAGCAGCAGCATCCTGCTCCGTGGCCTCCATCATCTTGACAGAGAAGGTGAACCCGAACAGCCTAGCCAACATAACTTGCCTTCTGACTTTGCCCATGTCAGCCCTGACCTGCTCTCCCGTCATCTTCCCTATCACGGACTCATGCCTCTCCTCCTCCAAGGCGATGCCCTCGAGTATGGATCGGTTCATGGGGTCGGGCTGCATCTTGGCGAGACGGCGATAGACTTCCGCTTCGGTGGCCTCCATGCGCTGCAGATTGAGTAACTTGGACCGCGTGGATTCGTCCATGAGACGCGCTGAGTCCCCTTTCTCTTGAATATGACCAATGCGCAACCGCGCCGGGGCGCAGCCTTACGAACGCTTGATGCGCAGCGCATCTCTCGCCAAGACGCATGGCACGCAGTGATATCAGGATCAGTGTCCCTGTGGTTGATCGCATCCTTCTGCACCTCTGGGAGCAGGACCACCAAGCCGACCACTACCTCGTCACTCAGGAGATGACTCGCCCCGGGATAGCCGAGATATGCGCCCTGCACCCACCAAATGTCTCCCGCTCTATGCGAGATCTGATGTCCAACGGATGGGTCGCCGAGCACACCCGGACTGTCAGGGGGGACGACCGCCGTCAGAAGACTTGGCAGTTGACCGATGAGGGCCGCGCCGAGGCGCGGGAGCGGATAGACGAACTCCGCGCAACCTCGATACTGTTGCGCAGCAGGGAGGGCAAACTGCTCGAGGTCCGCGCCGATGAGGCGGCAACGAGGTTGAAGGCCGGGCTGACACTGCTTCAGGTGCTAATGCACGCGCAGCACGAAGGGGTGCTGAACTTCGGTGACATAAGATTCGGAGCTATCGTCAGATCCGACGATGCTGCAACTCCGCCCCCTGGCTCGCTCTCGCTTCTCACCGGGGCGCATTCGACATACCACACCCGACCTCCTCAAACCCGAACCGTGCACGGCCGTTCGTCAGAGAAACTTCGCTTGGACAACTGGTACGCGTCCAGCGCCCCGATGTTTGTACTCTCTGGAATTGCCGGGTGCGGCAAGACCACTCTGACCTCGCACTGGCTCGACGGGCTGCTAAAGAGGACCCCCAGTCTCGAAGTGATGTACTACCCGTGTCAACCTTGGGACTCACCCTTGGGCATCGCCACGAGCTTGCTGCACAGGCTCGGCATTGGCCCAGATGAAGACTCATCCGACCCCTACGGAATACTCGATTCACTCCCCCTCAAGCCCGGAGCCCGACTAGATCTAGACCTCTACCGTCGTCGACTATCCGCCCACATGCTGGACGAAGAGGGGCATTGCGGCGTTCCTTGCAGCGAGATGTTGTTGATCCTCGATGACGTCCACAACATCGGCTCCGAGGGAACTCATCTGCTAGGCGCACTGCTGCAGGTCGCTGAGTCAACGGCCATGCGGCTGTTGCTGGTCTCCCGGACAAACCTCGCTTTCTACGACAGGCGCGATGTGCACACGCGTGGACGCATCGAGGAGCTTGCACTCTCCGGCCTTTCTCTGGACGAGATATCGGCTTGGCTAGATTCTCTCGACCTACCTAGTCACGCCCCGGCCGAGGAGATACACCGAGCTACAGGTGGTCACCCGCTGGCAGTCGAGTTGCTCGAACTCTATGGTCAGACCCTGCACGAAGACTGGTTGCGCTTCCTCGACGAGGAGATTCTCGATGTACTGCCAGAAGATCGCAGAGAAACTCTCGCGTTGCTGGCGGTCGCCGAGCGCCCAGTCCCGTGGAGTACCCTGGCGAAGGCCGCCGGAATCGACGGTCCGCCACCAGCCGATTTGCTCGAGAGGGGACTGATGCTGGAGCTCAACGACGGCATGTGGTTGCACGAGGCGCTACGAGCAAGACTCCTGAGGGAGGTCGGCGCGCCGCATGAGGAGCGAGCCCGTAGGTTGCGCGAGGCGTCCGACTAGGCCATGTGACGGTTCAACCAGTCATCCATCCCCGGTTTCGGCATGGCACCGGACAGCCTATCGACGACCTCGCCGTTGTGGAAGAGAATCAGGTTCGGAATCCCTCTGACGCCGTATTTCCCGGGTGAAAGGTGATTGACGTCGGTGTTGACTTTGGCGATAGTAATCTCGCGCTCTCCGGCGATTTGCTCGAGCACGGGGGCAATCATCCTACAGGGTCCACACCAAGGTGCCCAGAAGTCAACCAACACCCACTCATCGCTTCTCGTCACTAAATCGAAATCCGCATCACTCGCAGTCACTATTTTTCCCATTCGCTCACCCGTAGCCATACCGCCGCATCCACATCCTATCAATTTGTGTCTGTAGCACGTACATTGCTGGGCCGAGGGATTGAGAACCGAAAGCCACCCCCGTCGACTCATGGAGATTACGCCGAGCATCCTCACAGCCGATTTCACAAGGCTCGGCGAGACGCTTGAAGAAGCAGTGGCAGCGGGTATTGATTGGTTACACATGGACGTAATGGACGGTAATTGGGTTGTCAATCGAACCGTCACATTCGGCCCCGCTCTGATACGTTCTGTGCGAGACCGATTCGGTTCTGAAGTCACCATTGACTGCCACCTCATGATTACCAACGCTGAGGAGACATGGGACCAGTATGTCGACGCCGGTGTGGACCTGGTAATCGCCCACATTGAGGCCGTAGGAGACTTTCCCGCGCTAATCGAGGATTTGCACGGTGCTGGAGTACAGGCCGGCTGTGTGCTGAATCCCGATACTCCAGCCGAGGATGTTTACTCCTTCTTACAGGACTTGGACCTCGTTTTGGTGATGTCTATTGTCCCCGGCAAGGGCGGACAACAATTCATGCCTGAGGTCGAGGACAAGGTGCGCGCCCTCCGCGCAGCCATAGATATTCAGTCTGCAGCCGGAGGGCGCGCTACCAAGCTGATGATAGATGGCGGCGTGAAGGCCCACAACGCCGCAATGATTGCAGAGTGGGGAATTGATATCGCGGTAGTGGGATCAGGACTCATCAACGACCGTGGCACGATAGCCGAAAACCTCGCTACAATCACCGCGGCACTCGGCTAGTAGCGCCCCGACGAGCATTCAAAGCACTCAGCCCCGAGGGGAGTCTCGATGGTCACAGAGCAGTGGATGGCCAAGGAGGTCCGCAAGGTCGTTCCCGACGCCGAGGTCGAGGCATCGGATCTGCATGGCAGCGGTGACCACTTCCATGTTAGAGTGATTTCCGAGAGCTACGAAGGGGTGCGACCACTACAGAGACAACGACCAATCCTGAATCACTTCAAGCCCTTCATTGCGCAGAACATCGTGCATGCGCTGGATTTGAAGTGCATGACCCCTGAGCAGGCTGGAGATAGCGGTGACACTGCTTTCGACCCGCATGGTGAAGAAGTGGAGTTCTTTGGGGTGCATATCCGCAGGCCGGACAAGGAGTGATGATATGACAGAATTCAATTGGGCACCAGAGGAGTTGCAAGAGATAGTCGACAACAACAAACTAGTCCTCTTCATGAAGGGAACACCGGAGCAACCGCAGTGCGGATTCTCCAACCGCGCCGCGACGGTACTGCAGCAGCTCGGACAGCCATTCGTCAGCATCGACATACTCTCTGACCACCGAGCAATCCCCTCGGTTTGCGCGTGGTCGGATTTTCCCACAATGCCCCAAATTTTCGTTCATGGCGAGCTCATCGGGGGCTCTGACATAGCTCTGGAGATGTACGAGAGCGGCGAGCTCCAGCAGATGCTCGTGGACGGCGAATCAGAGTAGGTGGCCGGCTATGTCGGTCGATTCAGACCGTCGAACCATGCTGATAGCGCTGGTTGGCGCTGTGGCTATCTCATTCTCCCCCGTGTTCTACATCTACTCGGACACCAATCCATCTACCGGGGCGTTCTTCCGGATGCTGTACGCACTCCCAGCGCTTGCATTGCTAGCGTATCTCGTCCGCAAGTCAGACACACGCTCCTCGCGGACGCGATGGACAGCGTTTGGTGCTGGATTGATTCTCGCTCCGGATATGTTATCCTATCACAGTTCGATGATTTTCATCGGCATCGGCATCGCTACACTGATTGGCAATTCACAAGTCATCATAGTCACTCTGGCATCTTGGAAACTGTTCGGAGAGAAACCGAACCAAGCCATTCTGATATCCCTTCCAGTAGTAATCATCGGATTGGCACTAATCTCAGGTATCGCCGATACCGATCCATACGGCGAAGACCCCGTCAAAGGCGTCGTTTTCGGTACGATAGCGGCATTCTTCTACTCCTCATTCCTAATCTTGTTCCGGTATTCTAACAGGGAACTGGCACCATCCTCTTCAGTCCAATTGGACGCTACGGCGGGCGCCGCCCTAGGATTACTCGTTCTCGGCTTACTGCCTCTAAGCAGCATGGCCATAGAACCACTGGAATTACAACCAACCTGGCCCGGCCACGGATGGCTCATCGTTCTAGCAATACTTTGTCAGGTAGCTGGTTGGTTGGCCATTGCCCACGCTCTACCGCGCCTACCAGCAGCACACACTTCCTTCGCCATCCTACTGCAGCCGGTATTGACACTTATTTGGGGTTATGTCATACTGCATCAGGAGGGGCATTCGCAGAACCAAGTCATCGGCATATTCCTTGTATTGGCCGCTATCATAGCAGTGACTCTGTACGGCTCAGCGAGCAGCTCGGAAGCGGACTGATTACTCAGTGGAGTCCGGTGGCGCAACCTTCGCCATGCTCACTGTGTACTCAATGTAAGAGATGGTCAGCCTGACCTCCTCACCGTCCTCGCAGTCGCACACTGTGCCCCAGAGTGTGTAGACATCTACGCTAACGTCGATACGCCATTCCCCTGTACCAATTCCGTTGTATTGCTCCCACAGTGCGAGCGCCTCCTCTTGAGTGCCTTCGTAACCAGTTATGTTGGGGAGATCAAGTGTGTAATGGTACCATATCTTGTCCCATGGCTCTGTCCCATCGGCATCACAGTCCTGACTCATGGCATCAGTGTTCGATAGCGAGTACTGGTTCGACTTGTTGACTGAGGAATCGTAGACCTCCACTGTCACCTTGTCGCATCCCACTATGCCCCCCGGCTGCTCGTCCTCCTCTCCCCAGTAGGCCCCGATATAGACGCTAGATATGTTACGTGGCAGTGGAATGCTCAGGACCACATTCTCGGTGGCGTCGTCATTCACGAAGAAGGACTGGACATCGGTCTGGTTTCGCTCCTCGAGGGTAAACTCCCACACATTCCCCTCGGGTTCGGCCTCCTTGTCCGGCATGACCATATCGAGGACACAACCAGCATGGCTACACCGAGCACCGCTGCGATGGCTACACGGTTCCTAAGGGCGGCTCCCGTGAGTGAGGCCACCAGTTCAGATGCGTCGAACCCCGAATCTCTCTCATCCCAGTCATCTTCGTCCCATTCCTCATCTTCCTCATATTCGAGCAGACGATTGTACAACTTCTCCTTGTTTCCACTGTTCGAGAGTCCGAGCTCCTTAAGCTCGCCCTTGAGCTCGGCTACGGTCCACTCGTCTATGGGTTCCACACTCTGAGATGGTGGTGGTACGAATGGAACTTTTGTTTGCTAGATACTCTCTCGCAGGCCTTTGTACTGCCTCGCAGCAGCCCGATTTAGGTGTACAGGGCGAGAGATAAAAGCGAGGGGATGGGATGCACTCAGCGAGAACCTGTCGTCCCCGTACGGAGACCCATCGGAGTCGGCAATAAATAATCGTTGTGAGAAACTGCCGCAATTTTGGGAAAAACGATGTATTGCAAGCCTGTTAATGTACAGTGAGCACTTCCGGACCGCCTTCGGTAACGAGCACCGTGTGCTCGAACTGTCCGACGTCCCCTCCGTCTGCATCGCGCAACGCGGCGTAGATCTCCAAGAAGCGGATAGAAGTGAGTTTCTTGATCAATGCGTCCCACTTCCGACGGAGCGATTCTACTTCCTCCTCGGGAAACGGTCTCTCCAGCAGCGGATAGGCCCACCTCTCTGCGAAAGGGAGGGTGTTGTAACGCTCCTCGATGTATCTAGCCATGGTCGCACCGAGCGGCTTGACCTTGCCCTTGGCTAACGCCTTGCGAATCTTGACATTACCAGTAACCCTCAGGATGTTCGCCGAATTAGATGGAGGAACGTTTTCCACCATCCCCGATCCACCAGTCGTGTTGAAGGGCTCGACGGCGTATATCCCACCGATTTCGGGAGAACCCTTGAAGCCAGGGTTGTTGGAACCGCAGGCGTACGATGGAATCGAAGTCCCGGCGTGCAGGTTCCAACGCTCCAACTGATGCCCACAGAGGTTACGTATCGGCTCGAAGCCAGCGTCCTTCGCAACCTGCTCGGCAGCAGCTCCGATCTTGTGCCATGGAGTGCCTGAATGCATCTTCTCGATGGCGGCGTCGCGCGCCTCCTCGGCTGCACGAATCTGTTCGGTGTGGTTGCCGCCCCCACCTACTTCGACAGTCAGGGCATTGTCGGCGATGGCGCCTTTGATGTGCACCCCGACGTCGAGTTTGACCAAGTCCCCCTTCTCAAAGATCATCTCACCCTCAAACCCCTCGGGAGGCTCCAACAGGTGATTGGTCGTGTAGTGCGCGGCCATGTCATTGACCGAGATGGTGACCGGGAACGCAGCATGGCCACCATGCCGTTTGATGAAGCGCTCTGCGGAATCAATGACATCGTTCCAGTGCTTTCCAGCGGTGATTTCTCCCTTGATTCCGTCCAAGGTCCTGCGCGCGACGTGTCCGGCGTCCCGCCAGTGCTTCAGGTCCTCTTCCTCAACCATGATCTGACCTCTAATTCGCTAACTACTCCTTCTCTGAGAACCTCGATATCTCTTGACTCGGTTGAATCATAGACTGAATACCACACTATCAATGTACTGGGCCTTCCGCTCGGACAGGAACCAGACACACACTCGATAGTATCACCGTCGTTTGAAAGGAGTCGTGCAGCTTCGTCGCAATCGGTTACGGGGTCCTCACCACTCCTGTTTGCGCTGGTTGCTGTCAGCGGACCGGTTGCTTCCAGCAGACGCTTGGCGAGCGGGTGAGCCACCACTCGGATGGCGATGCTGTCGCCACCGAGTCGGGAATCCAGTGTATTGTGGGCCCTGAGAATCACTGTCAGTGAGCCCTCGGGGAAGTTATCGAGTAGCTCCCTGACTCCATCGGGAACCTCGACAAGCGTTTCGGCCTGAGTCAGACTAGCCACACCGATGCTTACGAGCACGTCAGACGCCCGCCCCTTCAATCGGTACAACTGGTCGAGGCAGGTGGATTCTGGCAGGCAGCCGAGAGCAGGCTGAGTGGTAGTTGGATAGACGATACAGTCTCCTGCGAGCGCGCACCGCACCGCTTCTTCCATACTCTCTCCTACCTGATGTGGTGCCTGCTCGCTGGCGGCAGCGAGTCTGCGTGCACCACAATTGAACAGACGATTAGGTCGATGTTGGACTGATGCGTGTGTCGTTGTGATATCCTAGCCAAATCGTAGGCTCCGAAGTACAAGTTCAGTACAGGTATGAGGTAGAGCAACTTGCGCAGGGCCCGCGCGTCCCACATCTGACTAGTCATGCCCGAACCGTCCTCGGCTACCACCGCGAGACCGAGCATGCGCTGACCCAGAGAACGTGAGTAGGCGACGCCAGTAAGCCTCCAGTATAGCCAGTGGGCCGCCAGCACCACGAAGGCCTGAGCGAGAGCGTAGTGGAAGTCCGCGGAGGACCACAGTGTGAGGTTCCAAGCATCGATGATCCTTCCTCCTGTGACAACCATCAGTATCGTCGTGACTATCACTACATCCACGGTGAAAGATGCGGTCCTTCTGACTCCAGAAGCCAGAATTGCACCGTCCGGCACTGACCAGTGCCCCTGTTCGGAGGAGACAATCTGCTGGGCTAGCGTACCGCCACCGGAATTCATCTGTATTGGCGAATCATGGTCCGACATAGGTACCCTCAGGCCATTCCGAGCAAGTGCCATGCCTCAAGGTTGCGACTCCGCACGTGTTCCAGCCAGGCCGCCCAATCTTTGTCGTAGCGCAGTGTTTCAGGGTCTCCGATGACGATAAGTCCGCGCCTGGCTCGAGTCAGGGCGACATTGAGCCGGCGGGAGTCTGAGAGGAAGCCGACGTTGCCCTGGCTGTTTGAGCGCACACACGAAAACAGGATGACCTCTTTTTCCCGGCCCTGGTAACCGTCCACGGTACGGACCTCGACCCCGTCGTATCTGGTGGGGACACTATCTCGGATTGCCCTGACCTGGCCTGCGTAAGGCGTGATTATGCCGATATCGTCTTGCCCGAGCTCGCCACCGTCCATCAATCCCTCAAGCAGTTGAGCTACCCAGGAAGCTTCAGTCGGATTCTCCTTCGAGGTGCCGTCGGGGGACCTGACCTCCCCACCAGCGATTGGCAGGAAAGCTATCGGGCATCCCCAGTCTGGCCACAACAGGCCTGCAGGGGTGATTCTGTCTGAGTCCTCGACGCCATCCTCGAGCCTACCATTGTAGAAACGCTCGTTTGGAAATGCGGAGATTGCCGGGTGCATCCTGTATTGGATGCGCAGCAGATGGGGGCTGATTCCGACCTCCACCATACGCTCGAATAGCGAGCGACTCAGCCCGCCATTCTTCGCGCGCTGAGATATGACGGTAGGGGGGAGCTGCCGATGGTCTCCGACCAGCACAATCTGACGCGCTCCTCGGACCAGCGGCACCAGTGCGGCGGGCTCGGTGGCCTGCGTGGCCTCGTCTATGAGGACGCGCGAGAACCTGCGACCATCAAGGAGCTCGTGGCCCGAGCCGATGCAGGTGCAGCACAACACCTGCGCCCGGTCGAGAATGTCGTCACGCATCTGCGACTCTATTTTGCGAACCTCCTTCCATCCTCTGCTAAGATCACGATGCGCCAACCCCTTCTCCTTACCTTTCATCCCCTTGACACGGCGGGAGAGTTTCTCATTAGACTCCAACCAGTGATCGAGGTCGCGTCGAAGCGGATGCTCCTCCATCCGGGCATCCATCGTGGCCTCGCGCAGGTTCTCCCGCACTTTGACTGGCTGTCCTAGACGAACGGCACGTACACCGAGGGAGAGTAACCCCTCCAGTAGGTTGTCCACAGCTACGTTAGAGTCAGCAACAGCCAGAATGGTCCCGATATCCTGTTTGGCCCATGCCTCAAGTATCCGCACTGCGGTATGGGTCTTACCCGTCCCAGGCGGCCCCTGTATCAGAGTCATGCGCCTATCCATAGCTGCCTGAGCGGCTTCGCGCTGCACCTTGTTTAGATCGGAAGCCAGAGAGACTGGGCGCGCACGGGCTCCTCCGAGCTGAGGGGTCAGTGAGGCAGTGCCAACCGGATCGTGGATCATACCGAGCAAGAGGTCTCGCAGTGGAGCACCACCGTCCTCCTCGAATAACGAGTTCAGAGCGTCACGCATCCTGTCGTGCGCAATCCTGTTGGCCCCCCTATCTATCCTCCAGGTGTCCTTTCGCAGGCCAGTTGGAGTCTCCGGGAGGACGATACGGATGAAGTGCCTGGAACGGTTGCTGACTATTGCGTCGACAGGCTTCTCGGAGAGTGGATTTCGACGACTTAGCATGACTATGTCACCCTGCCTGAAGCGATGCATTCCGAAGGCCTGCCGATCTCGTCGCTGCAGTTTGACGATACGCTGTCCGAACAGCCATCCATCGGTCTTCGCCACTAGGTCGAACAGGGCAATACCGTTTGCAGCGAGCCTGCCGTCAGTCCACTCTTGCAACCTCTTCTCTGTAATCGACAACTCGTCCTCCAACTCCCATCCTATCAGATTCAGATAGGCTTCATGATGGTCCTGACTACGATTGAAACGCGCAGGCAACTCCTCAGACTCGTCTGTCACGCCCCTGCGGCACACACTCCATCACATCACGATTCCCTAGATTTTCCCCTCCACCGTCTGTGACAGCGAGCGACCAACTTCGGGTGAAGATTATACGGAACGTTTCAACGAGATTGGCCATCCAAGGGGGTTCGGGGTGTTCGACCGATTCAAATCATGGCGAAAGCGGGAGGATGAGGGGGCCGAGTGTCCGCTTTGCCAGCAGCGCAACCATGAGGACGCTGAGTCCTGCTCACGTTGCTCCTATCAGTTGCTAAAACCTTCTCACCAACAGGATGCGTCAGTGGGTGACAAGGTCGCCACCGACCTCTTCGACGAGCTTCTAGAGGAAATGGACGAAGGCGATGACGACGAAATCATCGATTGGAGCAATGCGGCCTTTACCCTGGATGAGGTTACCATAGATGTCAAGCAGTACGGTAAGGACGACTCAGTGGTCACGAAGCAGAAGCCCAGCTTCGCTCTCACCGATATGCCTGAGCCTAGCGACACCGAGGAAGAGGAATACGAACTCAAGCCTGAGGACGCCCCCGAGTTCGTCACCAAGTTTGAGGTCCCAGAGGCCGAGGTCGAACCACTTGAGGTCATCGAGGCCCAGCAGATAGAGTTGATTCAGCCGACTGCGGAAGCCCCTGAGAATGTTGAGGTCATCTCCGCAAGCGAGGTGCCCGACACCAACGGAGTTACACCAGAATCTGTGAGCGAACCCGAACCAGAACCAGAACCCGAATTGGAGGAGCCAGGTCTCTCTGATTTTACAGTTGACCAGTTGAAGGCGATGGCCAGTGAGCGTGGTCTTTCGGGCTACTCCAAGCTCAAGAAATCCGAAATCATAACACTACTAGAGACCGAGCCCGAGCCCGAGGGAGAGCCCGAGGCCGAGGCCGAAATCCCACCCCCTCCAACTGACTTACCGACTCCTCCGACTCCTCCCACACTACCGCCTCCACCTGAGGTCGAGGAGGACCAGGAGCCGATGCCTATCCCTCCCGCTCCTGTTATCCCCTCAATCCCAAAGATACCAGAGCCCACAGAGACTCCGAATTATTGGCCGTGGTCACAGCAGGAGAAATGGTCGGACCGCAAAGTTGCCGGGCAGGTGAAGGCTGCAATGGAGGCGGCCCGCTCGAGGGACATAGCACAGGCTACTGTGATCATCGACGAGGTCGGCCCACACCTCGGCGACCGCTCCAAATTAATCTACCCAATTGGCGCCCTTCTCCAGCGTATAGGGCGCGGCAAAGCCGTCGACAATTTGCTCACATCTTCCCTAACCGCACTGCCGAACGACCCCAATGTGGCCACTGCCAAGGCAAAACTGCGTCCCTGAGGCGTCCGTAGCCCTGATTGGTCATGACTCAGCCGCGGAGGGTGTGTTGAGGCGCGCGACTACCACTATTCGGGTCGATGAAAGAATGGTCCTGAGGCCGGCGACGAGCGAGTTCTACTCAGAATTGGTAGAGGCATTCGAGGAAACCTGGCCCGAGGTTAGCAGGGCGATGCCATGGATTAACCCAGATCTTCCCTTCGACACCCAAATCGAGGATTTCCTAGCCGAGACCGAACGAATGGGCAGATCCGGTCTACTGCACCACTGGGTGATGGTCAGGCCATGGGATGGAGCCCTTCTTGGTTTGATAGGATTTGACCAGGTGACCCGTTCGGGCAAGGCTGTTTGGAATCTCGGGTACTGGGTGCGCAGCTCCGAGCAGCAGCACGGTTTCGCGCGCCGGGCTATCGATGCATCACTGCGCTGGCTTGGAGAGGCCGAAAAATCGTCAGTAGAGCTCAAGGTTGACCCCCACAATCCCGCAGGACGCAGCACTGTGATGCGCACTGTCAGGGAGTGGAAAGGGGAGCGGTGCGTGGATGGAGATTCGGCGATAACTGTCGCAGGAGTCAGAACCCCTCACGAGTGCCACTTGGTAACCATCGGGCCGGGTCTAGGACCAGAATGAGAGGCCAATTGGGTGCGACCCATTGAAAAAACCCCCTTGGGTCCGAATTCTGCCCCAGTGGGGCAGGTAGAGTGAGAATGCCCCCATCTGAACCGCGTCAGAGCCTGCCGGACAGCGATCCGGAGGAGACCGATGAGTGGATGGAGGCCCTGCGATCGGTCGTAGCCTCACAAGGAGTCGAAAGAGCACGCATCCTGCTACACGAACTAATGGCCGAGGCGAACGCCTTGTCTGTCCCAATCCGACCATCTTCGCAGACGCCGTATGTCAATTCAATCTCGCTTGAGCAGCAGCCGCCCTATCCGGGCAAACTCACACTTGAGTCTTCCATCCAGAACGCAATCCTTTGGAACGCGGCAGTGACGGTTTCCGACGCCAACCGCCGACTCGATGGAATCGGTGGGCACATCTCCACCTACGCCTCAAGCTCAACGCTCTATGAGGTAGGCTTCAATCATGTATTCAGAGGCAAGCAGCACAACGGCATCGGCGATGCCATCTATGTCCAGGGACACGCCAGTCCGGGAATCTACGCCAGAGCATTCCTCGAGGGCAGGCTGAGTGAGGAGCAGTTACGCAACTTCAGGCAGGAGGCCTACGGAGTCGGATTGTCGTCATACCCCCACCCTAGGTTGATGCCAGAGTTCTGGGAATACCCAACCGTCTCGATGGGGCTCGGCCCACTCGGCGCAGTCATGCATGCTAGGTTCTGGAAGTACCTACACCAGCGCGGACTCGCTGATACCTCAGAGAGCCGTGTTTTCGCCTTCCTCGGAGACGGCGAAATGGACGAGCCCGAATCGGTCGCCTCTATTGCTGTGGCAGGCCGAGAGCAACTTGACAACCTCATTGTCGTGGTGAACTGCAACCTACAGAGACTCGACGGTCCTGTTAGGGGTAATGCGAAGATTATCCAGGAGCTTGAGGGCCTCTACCGTGGTGCCGGATGGACCGTCATCAAGGTGTTGTGGAGCTCTAGTTGGGACCGTGTGCTACAAGGAGACCAGAATGGCGAGTTGTTGGCTAGATTTGAGGAGATTACAGACGGCGACTGGCAGCGGATGAGCACACTTACTTCTGCCGAGTTCCGCGCTGAGTTGTTTTCAGGCAGCCCGAGCCTCGAGGCGCTGGGTA
This sequence comes from Methanobacteriota archaeon, assembly GCA_004195715.1. Taxonomy (GTDB): domain Archaea; phylum Thermoplasmatota; class Poseidoniia; order Poseidoniales; family Thalassarchaeaceae; genus Thalassarchaeum. Next base: position 33,459 of record PSPX01000027.1, read on the forward strand.
CTTCGCTGTCCGATGAGGACATTGAGGGACTTACCCGCGGCGGTCACGACCCACTCAAGGTCTACGCCGCCTACGAGGCGGCTCTGGCAGCCACCGGGCCGGCAGTGATTCTCGCTCACACAGTAAAGGGCTGGGGAATCGACTCCTTCGAAGGAAGGAACACGACTCACCAGAAGAAGAAGCTGGAGCTTGATGACCTGATTGCCTACAGGGATGCGCTCGGACTAACGATAGCGGACTCGGACCTCGAGGACAGTCCATTCTACAGCCTCGACGACGAGTCTGATGAGGCGGAATACCTGATGCAGCGGAGGGCCGCACTGGGTGGCTCACTGCCATCTCGAAACCCAGCCGAGATCAACCTCGATCTTCCTGGTCAGGATGCTTACGCCGCCTTTGACGAAGGCACTCCGGAGGGCCAAGAGGTCTCTACCACCATGGCGTTCGTCAGGCTACTTCGCAACCTGATGAAGTCGGACATAGGGGAGAGAATCGTACCAATCATACCGGACGAAGGCAGAACCTTCGGGATGGACCCGCTGTTCAGCGAGTTCGGAATCTTTGCATCGCAAGGGCAAAAGTATACTCCGGTAGATCACACGATGTTGCTGAATTACAGGGAGTCCGAGTCTGGCCAAGTCCTTCAGGAGGGAATTTCAGAGGCTGGAGCCATCGCATCGTGGATTGCCAGCGCCACCTCATACGCCAACGCCAACTCGCCAACACTTCCGTTCTACACATTTTACTCGATGTTCGGCTTCCAACGCGTCGGTGACCAAATTTGGAGTGCTGCCGACGCGAGAGCCCGCGGCTTCCTGATGGGAGCGACCGCCGGACGTACCACTCTCAACGGCGAGGGCCTGCAGCATCAAGACGGCCACAGTCTGCTGATGGCCTCGGCGGTTCCGTACTGTAGGGCTTGGGACCCGGCCTACGCCTACGAGGTCGCGGCCATTATTCGACACGGTATAGACGAGATGTGGGGTCAGAACCTCGACGTCTTCCACTATGTGATGCTGTATAACGAGAATCAGCAGCAGATGCCCAAGCCAGAAGGCGCGGACGAAGGCATAGTGCGCGGCGCCTACTTGCTCGACGAGGGCAAGGGCAAGGGAGCTAGAATCCGACTACTTGGCTCGGGACCAATCCTGAAGCACGTCAGGGAGGCCGCGGGCATCCTCAGTTCCGATTATGAGGTATCTCCTGAGGTTTGGTCAGTCACATCCTACGGCGAGATGC
>PSPX01000001.1 GCA_004195715.1 Methanobacteriota archaeon
CTTGCAACTGAAGTCGACCTCGACTTGCTGCCCTTCGCCAAACGTCTCTTCCCCGTATCCCTCACTGGCTGAGCCAGCCGAGTCATTGCCATCGAAGTGTGTCCAACATTGGTTGAGATCACTACTTCCCCATATGTGCATGTGAGGGTTATCGACCGAGGGTTGCTTGGGATCTTGAACCGCATCCTGCGCGCTCGCGGGCGCGGCCACGGTAGACAGGGCAAGCAGTAATGCGAGTCCGAATGCATGTGCAGCACGCTGTGTCTGCATGGTTTCGCCCCCAATCTCCCCTGTTTGAGACTTACTCCGTTCTGGTTCAACCTCAATCAAATCGATGAAATCCGCCTTCTGTGGTACTGCGAGCCTTCCTTGAGATATTGAGGGCCTCTCCGAGCATATCTGCACTCATCATCTCACTCTCGAGCCGGCTGTTGGCAACTCCAGTGATTATTGACATCACTTTGATGGTGTCTCCGAAGGCCGGATCCTGCCTCGCTCCGAATATGACATTTGCATCTGGAGAGAGTCTTGCCGTCATCAGATCACAGACCTGGTTAGCCTGCTCCAGTGTCATGTACGGGCCACCCGTAACATGGATGAGAGCACCGGTCGCACCATCTATCTCGATGTCGAGAAGTGGGTGGTTGAGGGACTCATGAACTACCTCCTCTGCCCCTTGGTCGCTCTCACCATAGAGCATCATCGTCACGCCCCCGCCCTTCATGATGGCTCGGACGTCTGCGAAGTCGAGGTTGATTAGGCTCGGCAGGGTGATGGTCTCGACCACTCCCTTGACAATCTCTGCGATGAGCTGGTCCATGATGCTGAAGGCCTCGTCAAGAGGCAGGTTCGGGACGAAGTGGAGAAGTCTGTTGTTGTCCAGCACCAGCACTGCGTCGGCTGCCTTCCTGAGAAGTTCTAGTCCCTCCAGCGCTCTCTGCATTCTTTGTCTGCGCTCGACTGAGAAAGGAGTCGTTACTACGGCCACAACTAGAGCGCCGGAGCGCCTGGCCTCCTCTGCCACGATTGGGGCAATCCCGGTTCCAGTGCCTCCGCCTAATCCGGCCGTGACAAACACTAGGTCGGCCCCACCAACAATCTTCGTGATGACATCCCTGCCGGCCTCTGCGCAGCGTCGTCCAGTGACTGGATCTCCTCCGGCACCGAGTCCACGGGTGATGTGCCTGCCAACCAGCAACTTCTGCATCGCCCTTGTGTGGTCGAGGTGCTGCTTGTCGGTGTTGATTGCTACGGTGACAGCTCCCTCAACGCCGATGTGAGTAATCCGATTCATCGTGTTATTCCCAGAGCCTCCACAACCGCAGACTAGGATGCGCGGATCTGGGGGCCCGTACGATTCAAGTTCCTTATCTGTCAGCGCTGTTGGAATCCTACCGTCGGGTATCTGATCAATTACTGATGCCGGTGCCTCAACCATCCATCCTACCCCAGTGCATCCCTAGCATTGCTGCCTACTTCACGAAGTGCGGTTCTCGGCCTTCTTAACCGTTGAGGGATGTGACAGGCTGACCGGGGCGATTATCGAAGGCTCTCCGGAAAGCGAGATAAGCAAGAGGGCGCTCCACTGGCATGACCGCGCTTAGCTCAGTTGGCTAGAGCACCTGACTGTAGACTGGAAACAACATGGTTGTAGGCAGCCATCAGGGGGTCCCCGGTTCAAGTCCGGGAGCGCGGACCAATAACTCGCTCAGTCACTCTTGGAGCAATGTGGGCAGACTGATAAAGGGGGGTTTGGTCGGCAGGCCGCAACGAGGTCTGACAATGGGTGTTCAACAGCATGTTAGGTCACTCTGGAAGACCCCTAAGGCATCACTACCGCCTAGGTATCGGCGCGACCGCATGGCGGGCTGGAGGCGAGAGCCTGTGTTCCAGAGAATCGAGAGACCAACTCGCATCGACGCGGCTCGACGGGTTGGCTACAAGGCCAAGCAGGGAGTAGTTGTCGTTAGGACCCGCGTGCGCCGAGGAGGACTGCGCAAGAGCAAGGTTCACATGAAGCGCAAGCCTTCCAAGTCCGGCATCAAGAAAATCACAATGGCCAAGTCGATCCAGCGGATGGCAGAGGAGCGAGTCAACAGGCGCTACCCGAACCTCGAGGTACTCAACTCATATTGGGTAGGCCAAGATGGAAAGAACAAGTTCTACGAGGTCATCATGCTGGACCCGTCACATCCTGCGATTAAGTCGGACAAGCAGCTCGGATGGGTGTCTAGCGGCAACAGCCACCGCGGGCGCGCGTTCCGTGGAAAGACTAGTGCCGGCAAGCGTGGGCGAGGTCTGTACAACAAGGGCAAGGGGGCCGAGAAATTACGGCCCAGCCTGAAGGCCAACAAAAACCGCGGCAAGTGAACCCTCTTCGGCCGTCATATTGATGCCTGTTCATTCTCGGCAGCAACTGATGGCAGACCGTCAGGTGTCAGAGATTCGTGGGCTCCCCGTCATCATGCCTAGCGGAAGGCTGCTTGGAACAGTCCATGATACGGTCATCGACACGGACGGCTGGACCTGCACGCACATCTTCGTGGCCGACCCTCCCGCTGATCTCGTCGAGGGCCGAATTCATGTCGCAATTCCCTGGAATTGGGTCAGATCGATAGGCGATGTCGTGCTTCTCCGATGGTTCCCCTCCACTCCAATTCCGCGTAACTCGTGAAGCCGCTTTCTCGTTCACGGACTCATAACTCACCCCCAATCGCTTGAGCATGGGATGAACGCGACTGCGATACGATTCAAAAGCAGAGGGCGAACCGTTCTGCGTGCGCCGAGCATCTGCCACCCTGCTAATCGCCCTACTGTTGGTCAGTTCAGCACCTCTGGCTCAGGCAGGGGCGAAAGGTGTCATCTCATGCGTCAACGCCGACCAGTCGATGATGCCGGCAAGTTGGAATCTCGACGATCAGTCATGCGTAAGGATCGATTTGGGAGAGTTGGAGCCCGGCGACATTCTCTCCTTCGATCTGACCACTGATTCTGAAATAGATATCCTCATGTTCTCGGTCAACTCTATTTCAGTGTACCAGAACGAGCAGTCCTACCGCAGCGATTCAATTTGGGAAAGGAACTCGGTATTCGAGGACTTCAACGGAACTGGTTCCTGGCACTGGACAGTCCCTGATGATAGGGAGATGACTCGGTGGTATCTCGTCCTCGACAATCTAGCCCACCCTCAGGACGGAGGAGGTGGCGCCCAGGGGGGTTCGACAGCACCAATCGCACTCGATTCGGAAATGATCACTCCAGGACCATTCACCCTCGCCGACACCATCATTCGACTCGATCCCGGTGAGCACTCGGTACTGCACGGACCGTTCGTAGTAGACGCTGGCACTCAGGTCAGGATGGACGCCAACACCATGGAGGGAGCCCCCGACATCTTCCTGATGACCTCCTCGCAGGTGACCCTGTACGGGCAGGGCGGCACCGCAGCCGCACGCGTTGAGGGCACCGATATGCTGCTCATCACTCAGGAACGTGACATGGTCTGGATGGCCACCGAGGCCTATGAGGGCGAAGACCTCTATCTGATAGTCGATAACAGGGCAGGCCCTGCCGGAGGAGGTGCTGGAACCGAGGATATCGCAGTCACAGTGACACTCACTTTGACCCCGGTGCTGGAACCGGTAATCAGCGGTGACGTCTCTCTTGAGATAATCAACGTCGGCGACATTGTCACTCTGGACGCTACGCAGACTCCGAACAACTCTGGCCAGATCCTCGAGTCCGGCTTCCACTGGGACACCAACGGAGACGGAACAGATGACACTGTAGGGTCGTCTGTGAGTGTCAGTTGGCCAGGCCCGACCAATGTCACCATCAGACTCACTGTAGTGGCGATTGACGCGCGTAGCGCCAGCTCGTATCAGTCAATCGAGGTTGCAGACATCTCCGAGCCCGAAGTGAGCATTGGAGCCTCTGCGATACTGGAGCGCACATACGGGGACGACGTGGTACTCAGTGGGCAGGTGAGCGATAATTGGGGCATCGCCACAATTGAGTGGTTCGTCGATGATGTTCTGATACGGACCAATTCGGGCAGCGACGAAGGAGCAACCGTGTTCAACCACTTATTCAACTCCAGTTACTCCGCCGGACTCCACACCATCACCCTGAAGGTCACCGACAACTCGGGCATGGTTTCCGAGGACACCGCAACTATCGATCTGTATGACTCCACCTTGCCGGTCATCGGAACGCATCAAGAGGAGGTGAACTTACAGATAGGCCAAAGGTTCCGCTTCGAGGCCAACGTCAGCGATGCCGAGTCGAACAACCTGTTGTTCTCGTGGGATTTCGATGGCAATGTAGACTCCGATTCCGACGGCGACCCGAGGAATGACGACGATGGCTTTGGTGACTCGGTGCTGTGGAGCTACGACGCCTCAGGCCCCGTGACTGTAGTCTGCCAGATCGAGAACGACGCCGGGCTGGTTTCCGAGTTTGAGGTGCTGGTCAATGTGCTCAGCGGCAACGAGGGTGATGAATTGGATTTGATGCAGCTGGGACTCATGGCCGCAGGTGCCCTCATAGCGGTGATTCTGATTGCTCTGTTGACTTGGCGATTCATGTCCAATCGCAGACTCGCAGCGATGATTGCCGAGGGTGATGAGTCCGAGCAGCCTGTATCCGCAGTCCCCTCGGTCGATGAGCAGAAGGCCATGTGGGGGGGAGCAGAGCCCGCCGTGCATATCGAGCAGCCTGCCCAGCAGGTCTTCGGTGACTTCTCGAGCGGGATGTCAGGTTCGACTCAAGATATCTCCACTGCAATGGGTGAGCCTGAGGGGGAGGAACTGGATCCCGATATCGCAGCGCTGCTACAGCTATCCGAAGAAGAGGATGCCCCAGGCTCAAGTCCTGCCAGCGAAATCCTATCCGAGTTCGACGAAGATGACTCTGTCGAGAGAGAGGACATCGATTACTCGCACGAGTCTCAGACTGAGGAAACCACGTCAAACTGGTCTCCTGGTGAGGACGAAACTAAGGTCTTTCACCCCGAGGAGATTGAGTCGGAGCCGGACCGAAAAGTTCGTCAGAATTGCTCTTCGTGCGACAAGAAGTTCGAGGTCGAACTGCCCCCCGGAATCGACGCCGCTAGGACGGCTTGCCCCCACTGCGGCTCGATTGAATCAATCAGCCTAGGATGATTCACCTACAGCCTCGGTTATTCGAGGCAAAGCCGGTTCCTGTAGGGCAATACCCTATAGCGCACCTCTAGGAGGTGCGAGCATGGGCAACACTGGTGTCCGGCTAGTTTGTAGGGCGCCGAGGGCGAACAATTCGCATACTCTGCTGATGGCCCTGCTGTTCTTGCTCCCCATCCTTTCTCCCTTCTCTGCGGTGAGCGGCGAGGCGAGAATAGAATCCCAGGACTTCGAGGTACTTGGTCAACTGTCCAAAGTACTCGAGGAGCGCCAAGAGATGCTAGATAGCAACTCCGTTGCGCAGCTGGCCCAACCGACCATCGAAGGAATCGCCAATTCGGTAATGCCGACCGGACCCTCCGACCCTCTCGCCAATGTGAACGGGACCATAGATGGAGCGAGTATGGTGACGACCGCACCCCCGCAACCCCAGCATCCTGGACCCTACAATCTGTTGTTGAACCCCAACAGCAGTCCTCCTGGGCAGGTTGACAATATCTGGCAGACTCTGTTGAATCTGACCGATTACGTAATCTGGACAGAGTACATCGACCTCGAGGGTAACACGATTCAGAGCTACGAGGTGGTGACATTCTCTGCTAACCTGCTTTCTCTGTTCGACATCAACTCCGATCCACTTCTGCATGAAGTCGACATCGATAACGACGGGGACGATGATATCGAGGTCGGACTGAAGATCTCTTGGGAGTTCCTAAGTGGCTGGGGATTCGAAGAAGGGGTGCTGTGGATCGAGCCCGGCATTTCGTATTCGGTCAAGGTACTAGACTCCAGCCGGAACGACCCAGATTGGAATCAAATGGACTCGCTGCAGGTATCTCTAATCAAGGCCTTCGCATATTCCGGTCAAGACTCCATACTTGCCCTCGGAGAAGGCGAATCCTACATCTGGGTAGTTGACTCGAGATTCAACACCCAACCCGAGGACTTCATTCTCCGAATCGGAATCGAGAGATTCTACTTCGATATCTCGGAAGCCAGCAGCGACCTGCTGTTCACCCTCATTCAGGCACTCACTCTTGGCATCATTGGCTCGGGAGTCGACGAATCCGGTATCACCTTCGCCTCGATATCAGCGCCCTACGCCATCGAGATCAGAACCCCCGGCCAGTCCGATTGCCCTGATCGATACTCGCCTGATGAGTTGCTGTATGCCTCGCATATAGAGTTGAACTGCGGGGTAACTGCCGGCTTTGGATACCTACACTTCTCTCCTCCGGACGACAACGGCGACAGGGACCTCTGGGAGTTGGCCTACGTTGAACTTTCATTCCACCCCAACAAAGACGCAGTCATCATCCCAGAGGAGGTTGACATCGTCATCAGAACGGACAGCGTGTTGCCGGAGAACGGTTTAGTCGACGGCGAGAATGGACTGACTACCATCGAGTACTGGGCCGATCAGAGGACTGATCTGCACATCCACTTCCACGAGAACCGCTCCGGGCTCCCGCCCTCGGAATCCGACGATGGCAGCAGGGGCAATGTGACCGACTCTGTCGGTTGGCTCCGCGGAATGCCCGCGGGCTCATTGTCTCCCGGTGAGATTGAGCGCGTGTTCAGGATGCTCGGCTCAGACGGCTCGCAGTCGCAGCTGCCCGGAGAGCTCCCTTCGAGGCTGGGGCTAATCTTAGGAATCAAGAACTTCAGCCGAGACAACAGTGAGAACGTCGATGATCCGACACTGCCTGTCAATCCGGCAAATCCCCCTAAAACGCTGATATTACTTCGTTCGGTACAGTCTGTGGAGGAAATCGACTACGACTCGTGGTTCCTGCGCGAGGGTGCACCAGGGGATCACCGCAAGATTCACATCTCCGCAAGAGACGTCCCTACGGCCATTGTCCTATACGGCTCATTCGAGTTAGGAGGAGGGGCGACAGTCGATAACAGCCTAGATTCTGAGGACAGTCTAGATTTCGTCTCAAAGATAGTCGACAACGTACTAATCAACATCGTCGACCTGTTCTTAGATATCGGTAACGTGCTGAACGATATCCCGTCTGCGGTTGTCGACGTCATCAGCGGTGGCCTTGATGGGACTAGCGGCTTGCAAGGGCGTACATTCCACCTGCTGCTGACAGATAACTGGCTGGTGACCCGGGCCGACATGCCAATTCAATCAGTTTCGGTTCAGATAGGCTCCAGTTCGCATCCGGTCATGCTAGGCGACCACCTCCTTCTGGCAAAAGACAGAGGACTGGAAACCGTGAACGGAAGGAACGGCCCCATCGATCCCTTGGTTCCAATAGCGGCCAGCATCCGCTTCAGTGGACTGGTGGCTTTCTCATTGATTGACAACGATGAGCTAGACGAGCAACTCATGAGTCTGCGAACCTCCTCAAACGAAGCATTCGGCTTCATTTACATCGAGCATCCCTCAGAAATGCTCGAAGGCGCCTCCTTCCAGGCCTTGGCACTCAGTGACATCCCTGACATTATCTCCATACAAGTCTCACCGAGCGGAATGGAGTACCTTGCTTCGACCGGAATCGAATCGATTGTTTACACGGGTATGGACGGCACGCAGCGCCAGGCGGCTACCATAACCGGCGTGCCCGACTCATTCAGCACCACATCAGGTATCGTCACCGGGTGGTCCTCTTCCACTCCCATCTCGTCCATCGAGGCGCAGATCAGCAATTCGACTGAACCGGTCAGGATGACTGGCGACCACTTCCTCTTCCATCATGATCAGATAACCGGGACCTCCAGCATCTCAGCCAGACTGACCGGGCTCAGCGAAGTCAGTTGGACGGAACCGATCGAGATGGGGGCATCGGGTCCGACCGGTAGGGGAACCGCTCAGATATCGGTGTCCGGTGATCGAGCATTGAGCATCAACGTCGACCACGCACCGACTGTGGGAGGCGACTCGCTCTCCGTAATGGCCTCGATTGATCCACTCCCATCCACCGTCGGAATACAGATACCGACCGGATCCGACTCAGGATCCAGCCTTGACGTGCCTGAATTCAACACCTCAAATGGGCTTTCCGGAGTTGCTTTCTTCATCAGCGGATTCGCCGACCTCGGCAGGTCGGTAAACAGTGTCCTGTCAGGCATCACCTCGGACATCTCCACCAGCTCGGAGTCCGATGAGGACTTCTCCTTCGGCCTCCAATTAGAGGCCGACTCGACATTCGACCTAACCGTGGAGGCTGTGCACGGTGACGGCTCAATTAAGGCACCCACATGGGTTCACGGAGTCGCCTTCAAGGCGTCTCCCACGGGAATCGCCGACGGCTTCCACCTGAGAATTTGGTTGCCTGAACTTCCTCCATTGATCGACTTCTCGATTACTAGGCAGAACAAGCTCAATGGCCAGGATTGGGGCATCAGCATGGGTCTCGAAGGTTGGGTGCCGGCGCACAGCGAACTCATGGTCCAGATCTATGGGATTAATGGCCAAGATCTGCTATTGACCCTTCAGGGTCTGACCGTCGGAGCACCTACGAATCTCGGACTCGATGCGGTGTTCGAAATCAGATCGATCGGTGAGATAACAGAAGTCACAACCTCGACCCACTACGTCCTCTCCGAGAGGTTGGACTGGGTCCACGTCCTGCTCATCAACAGAGAGGCGGGAAGCAGGACCGAGGTGATGATTCAGGACATCCCAGAGACCGTTGATTTGCAAGCTAGCATAGGCACGGCGATATCTATTGACATGACCGTCCCCGAACAGTACAGGCGCGACGGTTCTTCTGTCGGTGCCATCATGATGCAGCAGATGCAGTGGCTGGATTCAGCATGGTGGCCGGCAACGGTGTTCCTGACCGATGTTCCCGGCTGGATCAACCTGACTACAGCCCCTTCGCTTGAGTTCGACATAACTCAAACTCTGGCTTTCCAAGGAACCCCGACGCTTGACTTCAGGGCCTCCGAGGAGGGCATGTCATTGTACATAGAGGTCTTTGGTAGGGCGATAAACAGGAGAGGAGACACAATCCTACTAGCCGAAGGAATGACCGATTTCATGTCGATTAGTACCACCAAGACGTTTGGTCTCTCCATCAGATCAGGTGGCGATGGGGTCGAACGCCTCTACATCAGGATGAGCAACGTCCCTGTCACACCTCCATTGGTCCTCGAGGAGATGGAGGCGCTAGGTGAGAACCTACAGCGGGCCACGGTCAACATCAGGGAGTTAGTGGGCCCATACAGCATCATCGAGGTGGATGATGTTCAAGGTGAGAGAATCATTGTCTCGGCCCGTGCCTCAGCCGTTATCGAGGGCAATGAGTTCGACCTCAGGGGCGTCCTCCTCGACGCTCAGGTTACCGATGGCATTCCGACCGGTACGACCCTAGGGGTCAATGGACTGGCCTCCGATCTCTCACTGCTCAACATGGTTCCAGGTATGAGCGGCTCGACCAAACACGTGATGGTCATCGAGCCATTCTCCTCTGCGATTCTTACGATACTCGCGACATTAATGGGAGGTGATTGAGGTGGGTCTTCTAGAGAGGCTAAGGAGCGAGGACGAGGAGGCCGACACCCAGATTGCCCACGAGGTGTTAGAGCGAATCGAGGATGAAGCTAGGAGACACATCTCACCCACTCGAGTAATTTTCGCCTCTGTGACGGTCATACTTTTGCTCACAGCAAGTCTGTTTGTACTGACCTGGATTGTTCCATATGACCGTGTTAGTGTAGACGTGGTGTATCGACAAGGAGGTCCCGGTCACGTAGTGCTGATCGAACTCGACAACGATGGCAGCCGCACCATAGAAGACATCGATCTGCAGGTCAGATTCATCGACTCAGAAGGAATAGAGATTTCCCGATCATCATTCCTCAGAGACTACCTTCCGGCGCACTCTTCGGTATCAGGGGATGACATGGAACTGCTGGTCGACGGCGCCTCAGTGTGGGAGAACTACACCATCGAGGTCCTGCTCTACTACGACTCCTACTCCGGCCAGAGGAGCGAGAGGTGGACTCACAATGTGGGAGAGTGGACAATGGAGATATTCGCCGACAAGTCGCAGTACCGATTCCTGTAGTGTCCAATCATGACTTTTCATGGGTTCGTAGAACCCATACGCTCAAATTGAGGAGGACGAGGCGATAGCCGATGACAAAGCGCTCAGTGACACTGATGATGACAATTCTTCTGTTGTCCTACGCCCCTATTCTCGATCAGTCATCGACTGAGGGCAATACCTCCATGGAATCCTTGGATCGCATGGTCGAGAAAGTGGAAATTTCTCCTGACCCAAACAGCATTCAAGACCTCGGTGCCCCACTTATCTACTCCGGCTTCGAGGATTTCCGAGCGATAAGAGCTGACTCCAGCATCGGCGTCTACACTCAAGTCGGATTGCTTCCGGCAGTTCAGATGAGCGTCGAGCTGGCTAATCCACGAAACGACCTCGCAGTAGTCCTCATCGACGGCGAGGTTGGCCTCTGGGAGGCGAGGCAGGCACTGCTTGAAGCAGCTGATATCGAAATCAGATCTACCATTCCTCCCTCTGGATTCCTAGTACAGGCTGCGCCCGAAAGTCTCTCCACACTTTCTCAGGTCAAAGAAGTTGAAGCGGTACACGAAGTCCCAGCCGGCCTTCTGGTTCATCCCGATTTGAGAATGGACAACGGGGACCAAACACTCCTCGTCGAAGTACTTGGTTGGAAGAACTCTGACCTAGTCCGGCAAGACCGGCCAGGCATGGGTTTTGAGGATTCCCTGAGCATCGCCGCATCACTCTGGTTGCAGGAGGCGTGGTCACCAGAGCAGGGCAGAATGTGGGGCATGATATCCCCTAGTGAAGTGGCCGATTTAGCCAGACATCCCTCTGTCGCTTATGTCGCCCCCATGCCCCTTATGGTTCTGCATAACGACCAAGCTAGGGTCCACATGGGCATTAACTCAGTTGAGACTACCTTCATCACCGGATTGAATGGCAGCGGGCAGAAGATTGCTGTGGGCGATTCCGGCCTCGACGATGATCATGGTGACTTCACAGGACGAATCGCTGGCCTGACTTCGGTCACTCCCGGAGATTCATCGACAGCAGATCTCTCAGACGGGCACGGCACCCATGTTGCCTGCACGGTGTTGGGTGACGGATTCCGCAGCAGCGGCACCTACCAAGGAGTAGCACCCGAGGCCCAAGTCTACTTCCAGGCGATGGAGGACGACGATACTGGGCAGTTGTACAGTTACGGCATCAACAGCATGTTGAATTCCGCTTACAATAACGGCGTCCGATTGCACACAAACAGCTGGGGTGCCGGTAGCGGAGGTGGCAGCTATTCGACCCAATCAGAGGATGCGGATTCCCGCACCTCGACATGGGATCAATACTGGTCTTATCAGGGTATGACCGTGCTGTTCGCAGCCGGCAACGAGAGGAACGAAGGAGTCTCACCACCTGGGACTGCAAAGAACGTAATCACCGTTGGCGGACACAAGAACCGATACAGCGGTGCTCCTGACGAAATGTACTACTGGAGCAGCCGTGGTCCGACTGATGATGGGAGAATCAAACCAGACCTAGTCGCTCCGGGGGACTACGTCAGGTCGTGCAAATCACAGGAGGCGGACAGCGCCCAGGGCTCATGGAGCAACAACTGGTACCTTGAGTATAGCGGCACCTCGATGTCTACCCCGGCTGCGGCCGGAGCGGCTGTCCTAGTCAGAGAGTACCTGATGGAGGTGATTGGCAGGCAGGCGCCACAGGGCGCCCTAATCAAGGGACTTCTGATACTCGGCGCTCAGGATATGGGTACTCGCGATATACCCAACAACGATGAGGGGTGGGGCCGACTGAATCTCGTAGAGTCGCTGATTCCAGACAACGATGTCGGTATCTTTGTCGACGATCGCTCGCGACTCTCCAGTGGACAGACGAGCGAGTACTCCTTCGATATCACTCGCGCGGGCGAGCCGATGAAGGTGGTACTGACTTGGTCCGACTACCCTGGCTCATCTTCTTCTTCGACCCAACTTAGGAACGACCTCGACCTTGAGGTCATATCCCCCAACGGACAGATTACGTACAAGGGAAACGCCTTCGTAAACGGACGATCAGTCACTGGCGGGACCAAGGACTCCACCAACAACGTCGAGGTCGTGCTAATCGACAACGCAGCTACAGGGACGTGGACGGTGCGCGTGCGCGACGCCCAGCATGGTGGCAGCCGGACTTGGCAGCCATATGCTCTCGCTGTTCGCGGCGTCAATGTCAATGATTTGAGCCCGGATCCCACCTTCGTCCAGAACTCCTTTGAAATTTCATCTCCTATCCCCCAAGTCGGAGAGGAGGTCGACATCTCTGTCGTCATCCAGAACCAAGGTGCCGGTTCGGTTGCCGATCTATCGGTCATCGCCCGAGCCGACAGCAATCTACTTGGCACCCGTCAGTTGAGTATGTCTCCCGGAGAATCGGCAGTACTCGAGTGGAACTGGACACCGACTCAAGAGGGGGATGTGGAGTTTACCTTCCACATAGACCCGAGTGATACAGTAGAGGAAGTATCAGAGACCAACAACTACCTCACTCATACTGTCATTGTCAGCGCACCCGGAGTCAGGGTGTCCTCAGAACAGGAGACCGTCACCCTCGGTGATGCGACAGACAGTTCGACCACTTGGCAACTCTCGCTGATGAATACCGCTCTGTTCGAGACCAACGCTACAATAGAGGTCAGTGACCCCGTGCGGATGCAGGATGGAGTACAGTATGATTGGTTCACTTCGTTCACCTCGAACACCTTCAATCTGGAGGCAGCCGAAATCGAATCAGTCAGTCTGACCATGGTACATCCCGCACCTCCACCTCCCGGACTCTACAGTATGGTGGTTACTGGCACAGACGTTGAGAACAGTGTAACCTCAGAGTTGGCGATATTCTTTGACGTGCCCGTGCTGGCCGGAGCCGAAATTGTGATGCCAGGGGAGCAGTTCCTAGTGAGTCCGCTTGAGTCCACAGAACTGCAGATTCTGGTCTTCAACGAGGGCAACGGTGCTCAGGCCTATGATGTGGAACTGGTATCACCGGCCGGTTGGCATCTCGGATTCGACACGCTTGGCGCCTTCGCTGGATCATCACATGGTTCAACCGGAACCATGGCTAGGGACGCCGGACGAACGGTCGACATCACCATCAATCCTCCAGGAGCTATGATTCCTGCGGGATCCGTGTTCGATGCTGCGATAATCATCCACTCACGAGTCAGTTCCGACTCCTGGACCGAGGACATTTCACTTGTGGTCAAGGCGATAGACGAGGTCAGTACGACACCTTCCTCCGACGGCGCCGAGCACGACATCTCCCCTGACGCGCTACTAGAAATTGAGGTGGATCTCAACAATCTGGGCAATCGGATGCTGGACCTGCAGCCGTATGTGCGCAATATTCCCGGAGGATGGTCTGTATCGGGAGGGCTGGGCACCATCAGTATCCCCGCGGGAGAATCTGCTGTCTGGTCCGTGGCACTGCAGGGCAACGGAGTAGCGGTTAGCGGGAATCTTGAACTCAGATTCGCTACCGATGATGGCTTTTACGTAGACTGGAACAGGACTCTAAACGTCCTCTCAGGCGCAATCCCCTCTCTGAATTTCCACATGGTTGCTCTGCCCGACGGAACCGTCTCAGACTATCCACTTGGAGTTGGGTTCCACCCAGTCGGAGAGCCCGGCTTTGACCTCGCTTGGACAGTTACCAACCAAGGCTCTACCACATGGCGCCCTACTACTTACCTCGAGGTGCCGGACGACGACTGGTCATCGAGTTGCTCCGCCCCCTCTACACTTTCAGCGGGCGCCTCGTCCACAGTTTGGTGCACGGTAGTGATACCTCTGTCAGCCGAGGCCTCCTCCGAGCCCATTGTCACACTAGTGATGCAAGGCGAAGGCGTCGAAGTGAGCGATTCGATATCACTACTGGTTGAGTCTGTTTCTAGGGTGAGTTGGATCCTGAACAACCAACCTACAGGGCACGAGGGCTACCCGACTACACTGTACCTCGATTTACAGAATACCGGCAACTCGGAGATATCTCACATTCTCCAAGTATCTGGTCCCGAGGGGTGGAACCCGCTGATTCTTGATGGAGTGGTGGTTAACTTGAGGCCCGGAGAGACCCGGAGCCTTGATGTTGGATTCACTCCTAATTCTGGGGGCGATGGAACTCTTGTGGTCGAATTGGCCGATGCCGATGACGTCGAAGCCTCCTCATTCAGCATGGAGATCGACGTACTTCCGGCTGCTAAGGTGCAAGGAACATCGATTCTAGAGACGCTAATGATTGCAGTTTTGGTACTCGCTCTGGTCGGCGGTGGCCTCTATGTTTATTCTCGCAGGGGAGGCGATTCTTCAAGTCTGATTCAAACTGAAGCACTGAGCAAGATAGCCGACAGTTTCGGGTTGGGTGAGAAGGAGGAAGAGGAGAGCAGCGGAATCCCCTGCTGGATTTGCAGTCAGGACATCACATTAGGAGAGGCTTGGGCCTGTTCCGAGTGCGGTGCGAGATACCACAAGTCAGACCAGGTGCAGGGCTGCGATGTCTTCTCCATGGGCAATTGTATGCACTGCGACGCCCCTTCCGACGATCTCGTCGAAGCGTGAATTTACCGCGACCCAAGGGGTCGCGTCGCCCGAAGTCCTTAGAGGGACGGTTATGTCGGGGTGCCAATGAAGCGCAGTTCATCTGCCATCATTCTAACCGCGATGTTGTTGCTCACAATCGTAACACCGTTAGCCGCAGCAGCGGTATCAGTATCTCTTTCTGCAAACCCCACGGCTCAGGAGGCTACTCCAGATGACGACGCGGAGTACGATATCATCGTGACCAATGATGGGGATGAGGATGTCTCAGTGGCTCTCAGTACCCAACAGGGCAATGACTGCAACGGTTTCTCCTCCTCTCTGGATACTTACCAGGTATCTGTGAATGAAGGTGAATCGGAGACAGTCAAGCTAACCGTCACCGTGAACGACCAGGCAGATGGCGACTGTGAGACAACGGTGAACGCCCAAGCCACTGGTGGAATAGGATCTCCTGCCAACGATGATGTCACGGTGACGACCACCGCAGGTGACGGTGGCGGACTCTACTCGGTGAAGCTGACTACAGATGAGCAGTTGAAGTCCTACGACGGCGACTCGACCGAGTCCGATAGCGTGGTTTGGGACGTCGAGGTCGAGAACAACGGCGAGCAGCAGGCCAACGTCCAGTTGGAGATGACTTCGGACAGTGACTGCGAGTCTGACTCTCTCGATGCCACCGTAGATCCTCAGGTTCTGCAACTGGACCCAGAGGACAAAGAGACCGTCGAAGTGACTGTGGACGTACCTGACGGCAGTTCAACCGAAGCGGGTGATCACTGCTTCATCCTCAAGGCCACTGTGACTAACGACCCCAATGCGGCCGACCAAGCCGAGGACAACATCACCTTGACTCTCAAGATACCGGAGCGCAAGGAGTGTGACCCTGACCTGCAGTTCACCTCACACAACCTCGATCCGGGGGATTCAGCCACCAACTCGTTCGAGGTCGATAACATCGGGAACACGGAATGGACCGTGACTGCCAACGCACAAGCTCAGAATTCCGACTACGATATCACAGGATGGGTGGAC
This sequence comes from Methanobacteriota archaeon, assembly GCA_004195715.1. Taxonomy (GTDB): domain Archaea; phylum Thermoplasmatota; class Poseidoniia; order Poseidoniales; family Thalassarchaeaceae; genus Thalassarchaeum. The sequence continues at coordinate 15,766 of PSPX01000001.1, forward strand.
TTCGACAGCCCCCTGAGCAAACTTCTCTCTGAGCCAGGCGGTTCGCAGGACAGCCACACTTTCACCTTCAGCGTGACTCCTGATGACTCCATCGAATCTGGGACGCAAGTGGGAATCAAGATTCAGGGACGTGCTGGTACCTCGGTCGGTTGTGAGCAGATTCTAACTGTCACCGTCGGCCAGAGTCACGATGCTTCCATGACCCTGAGCAAGAACAAACTCAGCAACGTCGAACCGGGTAGCTCTGACACGGTTACGGTCCAGATCACCAATCAAGGCAATGGTATGGAGACCATGTCCATCGGGGCCTCAGGACTGCCACCGGGGTGGCAGATTTCATTCTCTCAGACCTCAGTGACTGTTGGCAGTTCACACTCCGGCAACAACAAAGAGACAGTGACTGCAGAGATATTCGTCCCCGAGGACGCTAGCGCGGCTGAGGACACGGTCATCACCTTCACAGTCGGACGTGGTGGAGGGAGCACCCCTTACGACACCAAGGACCTCACAGTGTCAGTGGCTGCGCGTCACAGCGTCACCACTTCGATACTCTCGACCCAGCAGACCGGCCGAACGGATCAGACAATCCAGTTCCCTATCGATGTGACCAACTCAGGGAACATCCAGGACACTTTCAAGTTACAGGCCTGCGACCCGGGAGATAATACAGGATGCAACTCTCCGATGTGGGAGTCGTCATTCTCCGACTCGCAGGGAAACACAATCTCACAAATTATCCTTGACCCCAGTCAGAAGCAGACCGTCTATCTTGACATCTTAGTTGAGGGCGAGGAGGACGCTGATTCGGTTACCGTGCTTGCACGGATAGCTATCTATGGGACCTCCGAGGCGGACGAGTATACTGTCAGTGTGGTGGTCTCGAACTTCAACTACGCAATGGCCATCTCTCCCCAGAATCCCGGTGAGGTACCTGACCAGATTGAAGCAACCCTCCCTCCGGGTGGTTCCATGACTGCCGCATTCTGGATCGAGAACACAGGGGACTATCCCGGTGGAGACAAAGCTGTGATCACCGTCATCGGCATGGAGTCATCCGTACTCAGGACGATGACGATTGAAGGCGTCGAGATTGATGGGACCGTGACGCTGGGAATAGGAGAGAGAGTACTCGTCGAGGTCCAGATTGACGTTCTCGAAGGAGTCGCAAACGGCGTCTCTGGCGTGGTCAAGGTGAGTGCTTCTTCGGAGAGGAACACAGCTCAGAGCACTTCGGTCGATATTGTGGTTGAGGTGAGGACCATCCACGATCTCAGATTCACCCTTGAAGGCGAGGACGAGCAGAACGCCGAATACCCGAATAAGGCCTATTTCATCCTCTACATCACTAATCATGGCAACATCGTTGAAGATGTCCAAGTTCTGTCCAGCGAGTCCTTGAGGGGTTGGACTGTCAATGTCGATTTCGACGAGTTTGAACTTGAACCTGGGCTGACAAAAGAGGTTCAAGTGAGTGTCACGCCACCTAGCGATCTGCTCGATGACGATACCTACATGTTCACTGTCACGGTGCAACCCGAGGGAATTGCAGTAGCTGGTGAACCCATCGATTTGACAGTGACCTCACAGATGCCATCGACCTTCATCGGCCTATCTGAGGAAATGGCTCAAGCGCTTGTCTACGGGTCTATCATTCTGGGCGCAATTTTGGTCATCGTACTGTTCTTCCGCTCGCGTTCGGAGAACCGCCGAATAGTCGAAGCACTTGAAAATCAGTTTGAGGACTAGTCGCGACTCCAAAGTCGAGTCCGGATAGGCTTATTGCCGAAATTCAGGTGCAATGACCCGTCGGTCCCTAAGGGGACCGTCGGGTGTTGCCATGACTTCAGTTCCCGAAGCTTATCTCGCTGTTGCTGTGATGGCGCTTGTAGGGATTGGATTCCCGGTGGGGAGTTTCATTGCAGCAGCATTTCTGAGGCCGAGAAAATCGCCCAATGACCCAACCAAAATGCGCTCTTGGCTCCTTCCGGGTTATGAGACGGACCAGAGCCTGTACCTCCGCAGAGACAGCACCTACGAGTGTGGCGCCGAGCCCATGGGAGACGCCCACATCAACTTCCACTTCCAGTACTATTGGTACGCTATCATTTTCCTCGTATTCGACATTGCCTTCATGTTCCTAGCATTTGGCGGTGTCATCGCCATACAGGACGGCATGCCGGACGAAGATATCCTCGGCGCCCTAGCCACCCTAGCTGCGTTCATCGTGCTAATGGGGCTGGGAGTCTGGCACGTCTTCCGCAAGCGAGGAAGGATCTACATCTAAGGTGAGTAAATGTCAGACGAGGGTCAGAACTACTCGGTTTTCAACAGCAGGATGCTGGTCGATGTAGTAGGCGACGTGACCGATGAGGCTCTGAAGGCTAGTCGGATGAAGGACATCATCGGGGTGCTAGCCGGCAGGATGTTCAACTGGGGTCAACGTAAGTCCCTGTTCCCTCTCCACTTGGGCATCAAGTGCTGCGCTTTGGAGATGGCCGCGGCGGGAGCTAGTCGATTCGATGCAGAACGCTTCGGAGTCTTCTTCAGATCCAGTCCTCGGCAGTGCGACGTCATGCTTGTTAACGGCCCTATTAGCAAGAAGTTCGCCGACCCAATTGTCAGACTGTGGGAGCAGATGCCCGAGCCGAAGTGGTGCATAGCCATGGGGGAGTGCGCCATCTCCGGTGGCCCCTACTTCCAGTCATACAACATCCTCGAAGGCGTCGATACCGTGATTCCGGTAGACGTCTACATACCCGGATGTCCCCCAAGGCCTGAGGCCCTGATAGACGGTTTCGACAAGCTGCGACAGAAGATCATCCGAATCGGTGCAGCCCCCGACGACTCCATGCCGGCTTCTACATCTCCGTTGATTTTGGGAGACGAGTAGGAGGTTCTAGCATGGGTAAGATTGTCTCACCGGATTTCCAGAAGGCAGCGGCCGAGACACTGGCCGTTGCTGCGTCCGCGATTGAGGGAGTGGATGCCGAGGTAGCAGAGCGCTCTAGTGGCACCAGTCCGCGACACGTAGTGGTCATCAACGCCTTACCCGACAGTTGGAGAACTCTCGCCGAGAATCTCTACTCCGAGCACGCCGTCGATTACTGCTCCATGGTCACCGGAATCCACTGGCCCGAGGGAGATGAGGAGCGGAAGTGGGAGGTGGTCTACCATCTCATGAGGACAGGAGTCAGAGACCCTCCCATTGAGGACGGCATAGTCCGGCCGATTATTGTGAATCCTTCGAAGCTCAGAGGAGCCAGCATCCCTCTCGAGATTGAGATTCACGTCCATATCCCGGACACAACGACTCCATCAGTGGATTCCGTTCAAGACATTTGGATAGGGGCGGACTGGAACGAGAAGGAGACCTGGGACCTCGTTGGCATCGACTTCGATGGCCATCAAGGGATGAGAAGGGTGCTACAGCCACATGAGACCCCGAAGGGTTACCACCCTCTGCAGAAGCAGCACCATCTCCGCTATCACGGCTTCCAAGAGATGTACGACGACGTCCAGGGATTCATGCGTAAGCCGGCGGACGTTGGCAAGATCAAGTGAGGTGAGAAAATGGCGGAGATGTGGATTTCAATGGGCCCGCAGCACCCCATGACGCACGGCCTTTGGACCCTCAAGGTCAAGGTCGACGGCGAGACCGTTGTTGACACAGAACCTGATCTCGGCTATATCCACAGAGGCGTGGAGAAAATCTGCGAGGCGCGCGACTTTACTCAAATCACGACTTACTGTGACCGACTCTGCTACGCTAGCGCCAACACGTGGTCTCATGCCTACATCTACGCCGCCGAAGACCTCCTCGAGGTCGAGGTGCCTGAGCGAGCCGAGTACATTCGCTTGGTGGCAGTAGAGCTGCAGCGAATCGCCAGCCACCTGATGTGGCTGGGGGCTTACGGGCCCGACATCGGAAATCTCTCCGTAATGGTCTGGTGCCTACGCGAGCGCGAGATGATGATGGATCTCCTACAGGAGTTGGGTGGATCCCGGTTGCACTACAACTTCCCCCGCATTGGTGGCGTCAAGCGTGACCTACCTCATGGCTTCGCACAGCGTGCCCGAGCCAAGCTCAAGCTGTTCCTCAACAGGATCCAGGAGTACGAGGCACTATTTGACGAGAGCACGGTGTTTCTGCTGCGCAGCCAGGGAGTTGGCTACGCCAAGCCAGAGGAGATGATCAACCACGGAGTCTCAGGCCCCAATCTTCGCGCTGGGGGAGTGAACTACGATATTCGCTGGGCTCATCCTTACTCAGTATACAGCGAACTCGACTGGGTACCACCCGTCGAACGCTCATCGATTAAGGGAGCTGACTGCTACGATCGCTACAGAGTCAGAGTCGAAGAGATGCGCGTTAGCGCGTCACTCGTTCTGCAGGCACTAGACAAGATGCCCGGCGGCGCTGACACCTATCACGAGCCCGGTGATCCAATGATTCTCGCTAAGGCGCCCACTCGAGCTCCAGAGGGGACCACAGGTGCGCATCACTTTGAGGACAGCAGGGGCGAGTCGATGTTCTACATTGTCGGTGGTGGCGAAGGTCGTGGAAAGCAGCCGTACAGAGTGTCGATACGTTCCCCCATGTTCATCACGATTCCATATGCGGCCAAGTGCATGATTGGTTACAAGGTCGCCGACATACCGGCCATCATGGGATCCTTCGACCCATGCATAGGGGAAACTGACAGGTGATCTGATGGCGAGTAGCGACTGGTTGGATGTGGTGGGATGGTCCGAGTCCTTCTCCAGTTGGTCGATGGACAACGTGCACAACATCTTGCCATCCAGCGATATCGACATGCAGATGACGATTCCAAGTACATGGGCATGGCAGGAATCAATCACCCTAGGTCCGATTTTCAACATGCAGAGCGGATTCGCTAGCATTCAACCCGCTCTTGAGTCCTTCATGCATGCCACCATCATGTGCACAGTCGTCTTCACCACGATGATGCTCACCATGCTGGCCATCCCGTACATCGAGAGGAAATTTATCGGGCGACTGATGGACAGACTCGGTGCCACCACCACCCTCAGGAGCCTGTGGGTGGGTGAGAGCGGCGTCACCGCTGGCGAGTGGTGGAAGCAGTTGCCGTTCGGAATGGGTGCTCCCATCGGTTGGGCGGTGAAAGCACTCAATTCTACATGGGGAAACTCGCACGAGCTTGAGACGATTGCGCGAGTCAACAACCGCAGCTACCACGGATACTGGTTCTTACTTCCCGGCTTTTTCCAAGCCTTCGCTGATTTCATGAAGTTCGCTACCAAGGAACACATCGTGCCGAAGAACGCCGACAAGGTGGTCTTTGAGGTCGCCCCGGTAATCATCATAGCGACCACGGTCATGGTGTTCGCATTCATCCCGTTCGGACCACACATTTACGCTGCCAACCCGGAACTCTCACTACTCTTCATGATGGCGATATTCGGGATAGCTCCTCTAGGCGTATTCTTTGCCGGCTGGGCATCAAACAACAAGTACACGTTGATTGGGGGGATGCGCTCAGCAGCCCAACTCACCGCTTACGAGATACCTCTCTTGATTACGGTTCTCGGAGTCGCGGTTCTGAGCGGTTCGTTCAACATCATTGAGATCGTCGACTTTCAGATGGGGCAAGACCAAGGTAACGTCTGGAACATCTTCCTGATGCCGCTCGGTGCCCTGCTCTTCCTAGTCACGATGATTGCCGAGGTCGAACGCATCCCGTTCGACATGCCCGAGGCCGAGGCCGAGCTCGTAGAGGGTTGGTGGACCGAGTACGGAGGCATACGCTGGGGATTGATGTTCGCAGCCGAGTACATGCGCTCGTACGCGGCATGCATCTTGTTCGCGCTATTCTTCCTCGGAGGATGGGAAGCACCGTTCCAGCACACACTATCGGGGCTTCCAGTTGTTGGTGGCGTCTTCACAACAGTCTTCTCACTGACACCAGGTATGATATGGGTGCTTCTCAAAGCGTGGCTGCTGTTCGCTGTCTTCGTCTGGATTCGCGCTTCTCTCCACAGGGTGAGGACCGATCAGATTCTCGAGTTTGGATGGCGTTATCTGCTACCGCTCTCTATGCTTAATCTCGTCATCGCCGTCTTCCTGCGTTTGCAGTTCTGGACCGGCGAGCCATGGGAGCTTTGGATCCCAGCGGCAGTCACGATGGTCTCAGCGGGGTTGTTCGTTATCCTTGCAATCGACGAGGACAAGGAGGCACTTGAGATTCAGCGGAGGCCGTACAGCACGCAGGCAGTGGTCAAGGCATCACCCGGGAGCCACAGGGAGTAGGAGGTGAGGAGATGAGTTACAGAGCTAATACAGGACACCCTCACGCCACCCCCAACTTCCGTAATCTAGTCATCAGGCCGATGTGGATGACTCTCAAGACCGCACTGAGGACAGTTCCCTTCGTTGGCAAGTTGAGCATCCTGAAGAATAACTACCACGGGAAGCCTGCGACCATGATCGACGCTACTACCATGCTCAGGATCGGCTCGAATCACCCGAGCGTCGGGCAGAGCTTCGCCCCCGACCGTGAGACCAGTCAGGTCATGCCGTTTGTCGAGCGACCAGTCACGGTGATGTACCCATACGAGCGCTTGGAGGACCTAGAGCCTTGGCTGTTCGTCCCAGGCAACTACAATGGTCGCATAGGAATCATCTGGGAGACCTGCACCGCTTGCAAGGCGTGCGTCAAGGTGTGTCCCAATGACTGCCTGCACATGACTTCCGAGGTCAGGGTCAATGTCCTTGAGTTGGCCGAAGAGGGAGATGACTGGCACGGCTACGGCGAAGAGTTGGAGGAAGGAGGATATGCCGCGAGGGAGAAGGGAGACTACGATGGAATCGCCTCAGATTTCGACCTCGTAAATGCCCATGCCGATGCCCCTCAGCAGTACGACTTTGCCGAAGTCATTGAATTGACAGGCGACAAGGCGACTGTACGCTGGTCGGACGGCTCGGGTATCGAGACCATCGATTCCAGCACTCTCAAGCCCGCCGAGCAGGACATTGTCTCAGGACAGATTGACATCGGCAGGTGCATGTTCTGCGGATTGTGCGCCGAAGCATGCCCGTTCGAGTCCTTCTTCATGACCAATGAGTACGATGGCATGGCAGAGTTTTCGCGAGAGAAACTCTGGATGGATGCTAGTAGGACTCGAGTTCTTCCTGCAGTCCATCAGGAGAGGGTAGATCTGGAACTCGCCAAGCGAGCTGAGAAGGAGCAGAAGAAACGTGACAGGAAGGCTGCAAGGGCGGAGGCCTAATCATGACAATCGATTTTGAGGCGCTGGTGTTCATCATATTGGCCGCGACCGCCATAGGAGGGGCCCTCGGATGCGTCTACGCTCGGCGCGTCGCGCACTCGCTACTCTCGTTGATGATGACCTTCTTCGCCGTCGCAGGGGTCTTCGTGATGGCCAGTGCAGAGATGCTGGCGGCTATTCAGATTCTGGTCTATCTAGGCTCAGTAATGCTCGTGGTCCAGTTCGGCGTCATGCTGACGCGTAAGCAGATACAGGAGGATGCCTGAATGAGAGGTCTTTCCGCGCTCGCCCAGTTAGGCATCCTCGCCTTCATGCTCATACTTCTCTCCGAGATTATGTCGCACTCGATGTGGGGCGGAGAGGGGAACCCTCCCTCAACTCTTGACTTCGCAGTGGCTCTGTTCGGTGAGTGGTGGTTGGCCACCGTGGTCCTCGGGGTACTCCTCTCGATGGCGATGATCGGCTCCTCATACCTCGTTCGCGATGAACGCCTCGTCAATCTGATATGGGACATGGAGGGAGACCAGTGATTGAAGCCAGTTGGATAGTCGGGCTCGGGGTCATCCTGTTCAGCATCGGCCTGCTTGGTGCGTTCACCCGCAAGAACGCCATCGTGGTGCTGATGTGCATCGAGGTGATGCTGAACGCGGCAAACCTGAACTTCGTGGCTGGAGCCAGCCATTACAGCGATGTCGATGGGTGGGTGTTCACCGCCATCGCCATCGCCATCGCTGCAGCTGAGGTGGCGATTGGACTGGCCATCCTGCTTTCACTCTACAGCACTCAGGAGACAATCTCTCTGGACGAGGCGAACATCCTGAGAAACTGAGGTGAGAGAGTGAGCGATACGAAGAATGAATGGGGGCTCCTAGTTCCGATCATACCCTTCCTACTAGTCGTCCCATACCTCAAATTCTTGGCCGGCTGGGAGTCGGTCGAGGCCGCCTTCCTCATTGTAGTCGTGCCTCTGCTGACCTTCCCCGTTATACTGGTCCTCGGACAGTTGTACAACGGCAATGAGACTTGGAAGAACCGCTACAAGGAGGGCGGTATATTCGGGCTTGGCGCACTCGCACTCGCTCTCAGCATTGCCATCTGGATTATCTACGACTACATCGTAGGGTCCGCCCACTTTGAAGCTCACTCCGTGGTCGACCCGTTCTCGTGGCTGACCTTCGATGTCATCGAGCAGTCAGGCACGCAGTGGGAGGTCAGTACGGGCTTCGCTGACATTGGAGTCGGTGTTTGGATAGATTCAGTCACCCTGATGCTGCTATTCGTAGCAACCTTCCTGTGCTTCCTAATATGCTGGTTCAGCCTCGGCTACATGAACACGGACAAGATCAACGAAGACAGCAACCACCGCTTCTACGGGGAGTTCGTGCTGTTCGCCATCGGCATGTTCGGGATGGTTCTGGCTGACAACTTCCTGTGGCTGTTCATCTTCTGGGAGATAATGGGACTGTGCTCCTACCTGCTCATCGGTTTCTACTACTGGAAGGAGAGTGCTGCCTATGCCGCCAAGAAGGCATTCCTGACCACCCGCGTGGGCGACGTGTTCCTAATGGTCGGTCTCCTGATACTCTACGACATCTACGGCTCACTCGAGTTCGCTGTAATCTTCGAAGACCCGTCCACAGGAGTCGGCGGGGCTCTGGTTGATTCGGGAGAGTTGTTCTGGGCTCTGTTGATGTTGTTCATCGGGGCAGTGGGTAAGTCAGCCCAGTTTCCGCTCCATGTGTGGCTACCTGACGCCATGGAGGGTCCGACCCCGGTGTCCGCACTCATTCACGCTGCGACCATGGTGAACGCAGGTCTCTATCTTGTAGTTCGTATGGTGCCTTTCGTCGATGTCCACGTCAACGGTGTCGCGGGGTTGGAAAACTTCGCTCTGATTGTCGCTTGGATAGGCGGCATCACTGCGTTCATGGCAGCAGCCATCGCATTCGTGCAGAACGACATCAAGAAAGTACTCGCATACTCAACAATGAGCCAGTTGGCCTACATCTTCACTGGATTGGGCGCCGGCCTGTTGTTCCTCAATATCGGCGAACATCACGCGGGCTACTTCGTCATCGGGGCCTCGATGTTCCACTTATTCAACCACGCCATGGCCAAGGGGATGCTCTTCATGGCCAGTGGCTCGGTCATCCACGAGGTGCATCACGCGCACGACCACGTGCGCGAACTTAGTGAGAAGTACAGCACCAACGAGGGTGACGACCACGGTGACTTCGACCCGCAGGACATGCGCATCATGGGAGGCCTCGCTGCTAGGATGCCAGTCACTGCCACAGCTATGATGTTCGGATCGATGTCCATCATAGGTATCCCCCTCATCGGCGGCTTCTGGTCCAAGGAAGGCATCATCGCTGAGACTTGGAAGGCCTGCCTAGCCGAGGAGCCACTGATGTTCGTTCCGGCCCTGTTGGTGCTGGCAACTGCAGGGATGACCGGCTTCTACATGACTCGGATGTGGCTGATGACCTTCGCCGGCCCGCCAAAGAGCGAGGTTGTCGGACATGTCCACGAGGCGACACCGTGGATCAAGGAGCCGTTGATTGTCCTCTCCATCATTACCGCAATTGGGGGGTTCGCACTCGCTCTTTTCGGTGCAGCAGAGTATCTAGGAGATCCTGAGTACGACCATCTCTCCTTCCATGGAATCCTCGACACGCTAGAACACGCCTTCTTGCCCGAAGACATCAATCTCAGGTTGGTTGGCTGGACCACCATACTCATCGCCATGGTCATCGGTCCTGTGATGGCCTCACGAATTCACGGCGGCAGGCTAATCGACGGTGTTGAGGCGAGTCCACTAGTTTCTTGGCTAGTCAATCTGTCAAGCAGGTTTGGTTCTCAAGACGTCTCTGAACTAGCGGACTCCCAGCTTGCCGAGGCACTCCGGAGGAGACTATACTTCGACGATCTCTACGAGATGACCCTTGCCAAGACGGCGGTGCCTCTCGCCGAACTCTCAGCTTGGTTCGACAAGAACATCATTGACGGCGTAATCAAGCAGATTGAGTCCAACTCCTCAACTGGCTCGTTGCAAGTCAGAAGAATCACCACTGGCAGCGCTCGTGACTACATCCTGATGGCTGCGGTTGGAATGCTCTCCATCTTCGCGCTAGTGTGGGGGGTGAGCGCTTGATAGACGACCCCCTGTCAGTAATCACCCTCGTCCCATTGGCCATGGGACTAATCTTGATGATACTCCCGAGAGTTCTACCGAATTCATCGGCAGAGAGACTGATACAGGTTTCAAGGAACATCAGTATGGGCGTCGCCCTCGCCATAGCCACTATCACGACCATGCTGTTCCTCGGACAGTTAGGCAGCATCGACTGGACTAACATCACACAAGGCGGATACGTGCTCCAGAATGAAGCGGTTGACCTCATTCCCGCCATTGGCGTTACTTGGAAGGTCGGGGCGGACGCTCTCTCCTTCCCGATGATCTGGCTGACTGCCATCCTCATACCAATCTCGATGCTGGTCGAGTGGGATGCCAAGCGAGCCCATCTCTTCTTCCCACTGCTGTTGATAATGGAGGGCGCCCTACTAGGCGTATTTGTCGCTCTTGACCTGTTCGTGTTCTACGTGTTCTGGGAGTTGACCCTGATTCCGATGTTCCTCCTGATTCTACTCTGGGGCGGGGAGGATCGGCGCTACGCGGCGATGAAGTTCTTCATCTACACATTCACAGCCAGTGTCTTCATGCTCATCGGAATTCTCGTGATGTACTTCCATACAGAAGCTATCGCAGGCCTGGGAAGTCTGTCCGGCCATCACTTTGACCTCATCGCCATGACCGCTCAGGAGAACCTGATTCCGAACGAGGGGCTGAGACACTTTGTCTGGCTTCTCCTGTTAATTGGATTCGCCACCAAAATGCCCAGCGTACCTGTGCATACCTGGCTTCCTGACGCCCACGTCCAGGCTCCAACGGCAGGCTCGATGCTGCTGGCCGGAGTGATGTTGAAGATGGGAGCTTACGGATTCCTGAGAATCTCAGTCACAGTATTCCCCGAGTCCACCATAGAGTTCGTGCCCCTGCTGATTTTCCTCGGGATGGTCAGCCTCGTATACGGCGCATGGGTGTGCATGGGGCAGACCAACCTCAAGCGAATGGTCGCCTATTCTTCAGTCTCCCACATGGGTCTGATTTTCCTCGGCATTGCCACTATGCAGCCGCTGGGCATCGCTGGTGCACTGTTCATGATGTTCGCTCACGGAATAATCAGCCCGCTACTGTTCGCTGTGGCTGGGGCGTTCAAGCATCACTATCATACTCTGGAAATCGGATCGATGCGTGGCATCGCACACCACAGCCCCTGGCTGGCTGCCCATATGATGCTCGGCTGGATGGCCAGTCTCGGACTGCCCCTCCTAGCCGGCTTCGTCGCTGAAATCGCCATATTGATTGCATTCTGGATGACCTACGGATGGCTGGTTCTGCTACCCGCGCTAACTCTGATTGTCACTGCAGCCTACTACCTGAATTCGATGCAGAGGACCATCTTCGAGTCCAACGATTCGGAGCATGGCATCCTCCCGGATACCCTGCACGGCGAAGATCCCAGTGACCTGACCTGGCACGAGAACGCCGGTATGCTGACCCTCGCAGCGATGACGGTACTGTTCGGTATCATGCCATTCATCTTCTGGGACATGATGTCAGACTGGAGTTCCGGATTCGTCATCGACACCATGATCGAAGCCATGCAGGCACAGGAGTGGAGCCCATGAGTTCGATAATCAGCGATATGGACCCGGCTACTGCCCAGCTTATCCTCCCTGAGTTACTGATGCTTGGCGGCATCATCGCGATGATACTTGTCCCGAACTTCGGGGATGCGACGATGCGAATCCCATTGACGAAGATTCGAATTCCGTTTTTGATTGGCGGCACTAGGTTCGCTACTACCAACAATCCAAAACTCCCGAATCAGATAGCGACGACCACCCTCGCCCTAGCTTTCATGACTTCCTTACTCTTCCTAAGCGAAGAAGGTGATGTAGGCAACTTGCTGCACGTGGACGAGTTCAGCAGGATGTTCGCCCTTGTGTTCTCAGCCGCACTCCTGCTTGCCTCTTTGGCGACGACTGTTCGACTGCCTGCTAGACCAAAGGCTTCAGCCCCACTCGATACGGATTCTACTGTCATCTCTGATGCCAAGGTCAACGCGCTGATAGATAACCGAAGACAGGTCGATTTTCACATCCTACTGCTCACTACAGGGCTTGGAATGAGCCTGATGGCGATGGCGACTAATCTGTTCATGCTGTTCGTGTGCCTTGAGCTCGCATCACTGTCATCCTACATTCTTGTGGCCTTCCACAAGGAGAATGACGTCGGTGGCGAGGCCGGCACGAAGTACTTCATTGTCGGTTCAGTGGTCTCGGCGATTGGCATCTATGGGATGTCGCTGCTGTACTTGTGGAACGGCAATCTCGACATGACCGATTTGGCGGCCTCATGGGATGCGATGGAAGGAATGGACCCGTTGGCGACCATTGGCGTCGGCTTGATGCTCGTCGCATTCGGCTTCAAGGTCGGGGCAGCTCCGTTCCATCTGGCCGTGCCCGATGCCTACGCTGGAGCATCTTCTCCGGTCGCTGGAGTACTGGCAACGGCTTCGAAGGCAATGGGTTTCGTCGCCCTCATACGACTCCTACTGGTGGTCACTATGCCTTCAGAGGGACAGGCCTTCTGGTTCCTCGCACTGTCGATAATCGCCGTGGTGACGATGACTTGGGGTAACCTTGCAGCGTTAACCAGTGACAACCCGAAGCGGGTACTAGCCTATTCTAGCGTGGCTCACGCAGGATACATGCTCGCAGCCCTCGCTGCAACCGGGTCCGGATTGGCCGACTCAGACACGTCCGCGCTCATCGTCACCGCTGTGGTGTTCCATCTCGTCGTGCTTGTACTGTTCAAGCTGGGTGCCTTCCTAATCCTCTCGATGCTCGAGGCAGAGGGAAGGGGCCACAGGATGGAGGATCTGCATGGGATGGGCCGACGAGATCCTGTGATTGCCGCATCGATGTTTGTGTTCATGCTCTCTCTCGCCGGAGTTCCTCCACTCTCCGGATTTCTCTCAAAATTACTAATGATTAACGGGATAGTCAACGTATCAGCCGGCAGCGGTTCAGCATCAGCTTCCACCGCGCTCTCATGGGCACAGGGGGTGGACCCGGTGTTCTGGCTCGCGGCCGCCATCGTGCTGAACAGCGCACTGTCACTGTTCTACTACCTCAGAATCGTCTTGGTCATGTTCTTTGAGTCTCCAGCCACGGAGAAACCCCTCAAACGCGCCCCATCTCTGAGGATGGCCATCATCGCATGTGCCGTGCTGACACTGCTCTTCGGCATTGGCCCACTGAGCAACTCGCTACTCGACATGGTAGGCTCCGCAGTCGACTCCTTCATGGGCAGTTGATTAGATATGCTCAACTTCACATAGGGGACTATCGACGCAGCCCCATGGCTCGTAGGGAAGAGAAGGTCGACACAGAGCTTCTGGCTCGGCTGGAATCCGGCGGCGACCGCATTCGCGTCCCCCTTCCGAAACGGAAGGTGAACGAGATGTTTGCAATCGCCGATCAGATACTCGGTGGGCGCAGGGTCAGAGCAGTCTGCGAGGATGGCGAAAGCCGCCTCGCTCGTATCCCGGGCAAGATGCGACGCCGGCAGTGGGTGCGCGAGGGCGATCTCATCGTGGTTCAACCTTGGGACTTCCAGGATGAGAAGGCAAACGTATGCATGCGCTACACCAAGACCCAATCCCTCTACCTCTCTAGGAAGGGTGTACTCCCTGAGATAGTGGATCTGTTTGGCATGTCCGATCTCGAAGAAGTGAGAAGTATCGACATCGAGGCCACGGCTGAAGAGGAGTCGCCAGAGAACGAGTCCGAACCGCAGGTCTCGGAAACCACCGAGTCCGAACCCGAAACCACTCCGGACCAAGCTCCTGAGGATGACATAGATTCGTTCTTTGGGTGAGAGCATGTCGGATGAGATGGACGACCTTCCAGAACTCGACGCCCTGATGCGAGCAGAGAAGAAGCACGACTGGATGACCGAGCCGCGATTCAAGCGGATGTTCGACGAGATTGAGGACGGTCTGCAAGGAGTCCTCGGTAAGGGGCGATACGAGTGGGTCGACAGACGGGTTTTCGATCAGGTCTTCGACCGCTCTACGCTGCTGGCGGTTCACAAGCTGATGCAGAAGGGGAAGATTGAGACAATTGACTACCCAATAGCCAGAGGCAAGGAAGCGCATGTTTTCCACGCTACCACCAATCACGGTCCAGTGGCCGTCAAGATATTCCACACAACCAATGCGGTATTCAAGGGTCTGGCAAAGTACATTGACGGTGACCCAAGGTTCTCAGGCCTGTCCCGCAGGCACCGCGAACTGGTAAACATCTGGGTGCGCAAGGAGCTACGAAACCTCAAGCGCATGCGCAAGCATGGACTACGGGTCCCGGAGCCGCTTGACAGCCTGAAGAACGTCCTCGTAATGGAATATATCGGCGACGAGAGGGGTGCCAGCCCCCGACTCAAAGACATCACTATCGATAAGCCATACGAACTCTTCGAGGATCTGCTTGAGTTCATAGCAATCAACTGGCAGACATGTGAGCTCGTGCACGCCGACTTCAGCGAATACAACATCCTCTGGCTCGACGGAGAGCCATGGGTCATTGATGTCGGCCAGAGCGTAACCCGACAGCACCCCAGTTCAGATGAGTTCCTAATCAGGGACGTAACTAGACTAGTCGATTGGATAAATCGACAGGGGCACAGCGTCGACCTAGCTGAAAGTTTAGCTAGAGTGCTCGATGATCCAGTTCCCTCTCTCCCTTCGCTCTCGGGCGGAGATTAAAACAGGGCGGCGGGTCGGCCGCAGTCGTGGAGCATCTGGCACGCATCCCGCAGGACCGCATTGCCGTGCTGATAGGCAAGGGCGGTGAGACCCGCCGTATGCTCGAAGAAGCGTGCGGAGCAACTCTCGAGATTGACTCAAAGAGTGGTGAAGTGCTGGCCGACTGGGGAGAGGAGAGTGTAGACCCAATCGTCCGAATGAAGATGCCCGATGTCATAGTGGCTATCGGTCGCGGACTGGCTCCAAAGCGAGCCGTACAGCTGATTCAGGACGAGGTTTCCCTCAAGATGTATGACATCCGCGAGTGGGTAGGTAGGCAACCCAATCAAACCCGTAGGATGAGGAGCAGACTGATTGGCAGAAACGGCCGTATCCGCAGTCTGATAGAGGAGATTTCCCGTTGTGAGATGGCGATATACGGCTCTACGGTACTGGTCATCGGAGACGAGGACGGACTTGCTCTGGCCGCACCCGCAATCGAAGGTATCCTGCGCGGCTCCGAACACAGCACTATCCTGCACGGTCTCGAGCAAGACCGCAAGCGTCAGAGGCTACGCTCACGTAGGCTCGAGAGTTATGAGGGGTACAGTACCGACGAGTCTTCAACCTTCGAGACACTGGTTCCGGGACTGGCAGAGGCACGTAGACGCAGGGAGCGCCGTTTCAAGGACTCACAGGCCGACTCCGAAGACGAAGAGGAAGTTAGCAGCATGCTGGATCTCGCAGGTGACGAGAAAATTGTCTACGAGGAAGAGTGACACACACCGCCATGCATAAGCGTAGCACGCTTCACGGAATACCGTGACTAATCCTCTTGAGGAGATGTATGACTACGAGGAATGGGCCACTAAAGCGCTGCTTTTTATCGCTGGACTAATCTTCGGTGGTGTCGCACTGAATTTACTAAGTGTGGAAAACCCCCTGACCGACTTCCTATACGAGTACTACCTAAATCCGGTGTTGAACGAGTCTAGCAACGATGCCGGCTACAATCTAGCCAACACCGTGACCTACGCGATAGTACTTGCTCTGTTCGCCGTCGCCCTCGCGGCTTGGCTCCGCCGTCTTGGGATAGACCACAGTGATGCTACAATACTGGCGCTGCTGCCCTACATATTCTGGGCCGCCCTCGGCGAGATTGTGGAGGACGCCAGCATGTTCGACTCCTCGCTCGAGCCCTACTTTGTCAGCCCCGGCATTCACTTCCAGACTGCTGCATGGGTGGTCATTGCAGGAGCTTTCGGATACCAAATCTCCCTGAGACGGACCAAGTACGAGTCGGAAGAGGACATGATATCCAAAATCGACAGCGGTGCGACGATTCTTATCCTCGCTCAGATTGTAATCTACTACACTTCTATCGATGCCGGCTCAGTCACTTCTTCTACAGACTTCAACAATACTGCAATGCTGGTGTGCTTCATCATCGCCTTGCTCGTACCTACTCTGATGATTAACAAACCGTTATTCGACTTCACGCTGGTCCAGCGATGCGTATTCATTGTCGGTCTCGGAGGATCAATTGCGCTTCTCGGACCTCTGCTTTCGTTTGGCATCAGCAACCCTGACCAAGTCACACTCTGGCCGCTGGCAATAGTCATCGGCGTGCCTGCGGCACTCATCTATCAGATGCATCAAACCGGTCTTCCAGCAGCCAGCGAATTGGCCGAGCACGGCTTCGTCGCCGGCATCCTGCCTCTAGGGATGACAGAGGAGCAGTACGAAATTCTGGAATCATCTGACAAGGAACTCATTGAGAGCCTCAGGAAAAAGGCTGTGTTGGCTTCCCCGGTGGTTTCACTTGCTGTCGCCGGGCAATTGCTAGACGGACTTGCCACGGGCATTGGGATAGAGGCCTTCGGATATTCCGAGAAGCATTTGTTCTCGGCTGGGATTATCGAGTTCTTCGGCACCGCGTATGGGTTTACAGTAGTCAAATTGGCGCTCGGTGGGCTAATTTGGTACTTCTTCGCAATAGCCAACTTCGAGCACCGGCAACAGCATCTCAGGCTGCTCATTGCTATGGCTATCCTGACTGTTGGCATGGCACCGGGACTGAGGGACGTCGGACGGCTCGTAATCGGTGTCTAAATTCGACATCTATGATGTCGAGTCCATTCAATTGAAGGCTCGCTCGCCGTCTGAGGGGGGCGAGAGGCATGGATAGGCTGACCACCCGCATCGACCGAGGAGGCGAGGATTTCGAGTCCCGCACAGAGGCTAATCTGGCT
Source organism: Methanobacteriota archaeon (assembly GCA_004195715.1). Taxonomy (GTDB): domain Archaea; phylum Thermoplasmatota; class Poseidoniia; order Poseidoniales; family Thalassarchaeaceae; genus Thalassarchaeum. The sequence goes on from PSPX01000001.1 coordinate 33,161, forward strand.
CTGGTGGAAGTTCTGAGGACCAGAGTGGACGCTGTCAAAGAGGGAGGAGGAGGAAAGTACGTCGATCGTCACCGAGAACGCGGCAAGAGCCTGCCGAGGGAGCGGATATCGGAAATCTGCGACGCCGCGACTCCGTTCCTCGAGCTTTCGACACTAGCCGCCAATGGACTGTATGACGGCAGAGCTCACTCTGCCGGAATCATCACTGGCATCGGTGTGGTGCACGGCAAGGAGTGCATTTTCGTGGCCAACGACGCCACCGTAAAAGGCGGTTCGTACTACCCGATGACGGTCAAGAAGCATGTCAGGGCCCAGGAGATAGCCGAGGAGAACAACCTACCCTGCATCTACCTCGTGGACTCGGGAGGAGCTTTTCTTCCCATGCAGGACGAGGTATTCCCGGACAAACTACACTTCGGACGGATCTTCCGCAATCAGGCAATCCTATCGAGTAAGGGGATTCCGCAGGTCGCCGCCGTGTTGGGTTCGTGTACCGCAGGAGGTGCCTACATCCCGGCGATGTCCGACGAGTCAATCATCGTCAAAGGCAATGGCACCATCTTCCTCGCCGGCCCTCCTCTAGTCAAGTCAGCTACAGGAGAGGAGGTCTCGGCGGAAGACCTCGGTGGGGCCGATCTACACACCAGAGAGTCAGGAGTGGCCGATCACTTCGCTGAAGACGAAACTGAGGCGCTCAAGATGGTGCGCAGTGTGGTTGAGAACCTAAACGTCGACCCCAAACATAGGCTCGACACCTCGCAACCAGAAGAGCCTGCACATGACCCGCAGGACTTGATGGGAATCATACCCACTGACAATCGTACTCCCTATGATGTCAGAGAGGTCATAGCCAGAGTTGTGGATGGCTCGCGCTTCCACGAGTTCAAGCAGCGCTATGGCAACACACTGGTCTGTGGCTTCGCTAGAATTCACGGCTACCCGGTCGGCATCGTCGCCAACAACGGCATTCTGTTCTCCGAGTCGGCACTGAAAGGTGCCCACTTTGTCGAACTGTGCGGCCAGCGTGGTATTCCGTTGGTATTCCTGCAGAACATCTCAGGCTTCATGGTTGGGCGTGATGCCGAGGCCGGCGGCATCGCCAAAGACGGTGCCAAACTCGTCACGGCAGTCTCCTGCGTGCCTGTCCCGAAGTTCACAGTCATCATCGGCGGTTCGCACGGAGCCGGCAACTACGGCATGTGCGGGCGCGCCTACGATCCACGTTTCCTATTCATGTGGCCTAACGCGAGAATATCCGTGATGGGTGGTGAGCAGGCTGCCAGCGTGCTCTCCTCAGTGGGCAACGCTGACCCCGACGAGATCCGCGAGAAGTACGAGAGCGAGAGCAATCCGTACTACTCTACAGCCCGACTCTGGGACGACGGGGTAATCGATCCGCGAGACACTCGCGATGTGATTGGACTTTGCATATCTGCCAGCCTAAATGCCTCTATGCCGGACCAAGACTACGGCGTTTTCAGGATGTGATACAATGAGGATGAGCGATGTAAAACCCTCCGCGGAATTCTGCTCTTTGAGCATCAATGCCTCGGTCGCCAACCTCACTCTGGAACGAAGCGACGTTTACAACGCACTCAATGTGCAATTAATCAGCGAAATCATCGATATCCTAGATTGGACCACCCATCGCTCGGTTGGCAGAACGGGCTCTCTGCACGACCATGACGGCGCCGAGTATCTTCGAGTGCTGGTTCTTCGAGGTGCTGGACGGCACTTCTGCGCAGGAGCCGACATCAACATGATGCGCGATGCCGGGGTTAAGAGTCCTGAGGAGAACCGTATCGGATCCGAACGCCTCGATCGCTTGTTCAACAGTCTGTGGGCACATCCTTGTTTCACCATCTCAGCAGTTCAGGGTGTTGCACTTGGAGGTGGCGCCGGACTCATCGCCTGCTCAGATCATGTCATCGCCCTAGACAGTTCTAGGATTGCACTGTCCGAGGCGAAGTTGGGTATCCTGCCAGCGGTGATTGGGCCATACGTATACCGTCGTGTGGGCAGCGCTCAGTTCCGCCGACTCGCCATGCTAGCGGGGCGCTTCGATGGGCATGAGGCGTTGAACATCGGCATGGTCGATCAGGTATCCACCTCGTTGGACGAGACGGCAGAGATGGTCGACGCAACTATTGCGACGGTCATGAGCACTGGCCCAGTGGCAGTCACCGAGGCCAAGAGCCTCACTCAGGCCCTCGATAACTGGCGCGGCACCGATGAGGACCTGCGTCGGTGGACGCTGGACAAGACTAGCGAGATGAGAGGATCGCCCGAGGGTCAAGAGGGGCTGTCAGCATTCCTCGATCGTCGACCACCGGTCTGGTCACCGGAAGATCAGGACGGTTAAGCATGACAGCAGGCCCATTCAGCAGCGCTCCTCGGCCATTCTCCACTGTGCTGGTTGCAAACAGGGGAGAGATAGCGGTCAGAGTGCTGCAGGCCGCCCGAGAATCCGGTCTCGGCAGCGTCGCCGTGTACTCGGACGCTGATGCAGGATCATTGCATGTTGAAGTGGCCGACGAGGCCGTCCACATTTCTGGCGAGACCCTCGCTGACACCTATCTGAACTCAGAGGCCATCATCTCCGCTGCCCTCAGCAGCGGCGCTGATGCAGTTCACCCCGGCTATGGCTTCCTGTCCGAGAGAAGCGATTTCGCCAGCGCTGTTGCCGACGCAGGGCTGGTTTGGATTGGCCCTCCGGCAGAGACTATCTCGACAATGGGCGACAAGATATCGGCACGAATCCAGATGATCAAGTCGGGCGTGCCGGTAATCCCGGGTGAGGAACTGACCGTGCCCGACGGAGCAGACCACCTAGGAACATTGGCGGCATGTGCCGCTAGAGTGGGGTATCCTCTACTGCTCAAGGCCAGTGCCGGCGGTGGAGGAAAAGGAATGCGGGCAGTGCAGGAGCCAAAGATGCTCAGGGCCGAGTACGAGGCAGCCTCGCGAGAGGCCTCGGCGGCCTTCGGTGACGGCACCATCTATGTCGAAAGCCTCCTCACTGGCGCGAGGCACATCGAAGTCCAGATTATAGCCGACTCGTACGGCAATTGCATCCACCTCAACGAAAGGGACTGCTCCCTGCAGCGCAGGCATCAGAAGGTAATCGAGGAATCTCCCTCTCCTGCTGTAGACTCGGAACTCCGTCAGGCCATGGGAGCTGCTGCCGTCAAGGCCGCAGAGTCGGTCGGCTACGAGGGAGCCGGCACAGTGGAATTCCTACTATCCTCTAGGGGCAAGTTCTACTTCCTCGAGATGAACACCCGATTGCAGGTTGAACATCCTGTCACCGAGATGACCACTGGCATTGACCTAGTCCTCAAGCAATTTGAGGTCGCTGCCGGCTTGCCTCTAGGAATTATTCAGGCAGATGTCGGTCTAAGCGGACACGCAATCGAAGCGCGCGTATACGCCGAAGACGCGTCTCGCGGCTTCCTGCCCTGTGTTGGACGCTTAGCGACATGGAAGACTCCGCAGGGCCCTGGAATCAGGGTCGACTCAGGAGTGAGGCAGGGAGATGCCGTCACCATAGATTTCGACCCCATGCTGGCCAAACTAATCGTCCATGCGCCGACGCGCAGAGCAGCCTTGCGAAGGCTCGATACAGCCTTGTCCAACCTCATTGCTCTCGGAGTTACTACCAACATCGGCTTCCTGCGCGATGTCATTGCACACCAAGCCTTCACCACTGGCAGCGTGACAACCGACTTCCTAGATTCCTCCGACATCTCCGGATTCTCACATACCGAAGTCGAGTCTACGGTCTTAGTGGCCGTTGCCTGCGCGGCTCAGAGACTCGGGCTCGAACGAGCCCCATCCGATGGCGGACTGGGAGCATTAGACGAGCACACAGGGCATCCCGGAGATCCGTTCAGGACCCTGACGAGGTCGTTCCCCTGAGGTGCAAGATGGAGTGGAGCGTAGGAGAGGGCACAGGGCGTTACACCGCTAGGGTATCCGATTCAGAAGGTCTTCTGAGCCTCTCTTCCTTGAATCTTGATGGCCTCGCTGTCAATTCCCCAGATGTTAGCATCTCGCGTGCAAATCAGCACGGGCGGCTCAGGGTGGAGATTGCTGGAGCATCGCACCTAGCCCACGTTGCGAAACTTGGAGATGACTGGTGGGTTCACCTTGATGGACGAATCCACGTGGTGCGCATGCACGAGCCCGGCAGTGCTGAGGACGAATCAGTTGAAGGTGGGCTATCGGCGCCGATGCCGGGCACGATACTGGAGATCCTTGTCAAGCAGGGCCAGAGGGTCCGTGAGGGACAGGCTCTAGTGGTGATGGAGGCGATGAAGATGGAGCATAGAATACAGGCCCCCCTAGCGGGTGAGATTACCAAACTGCACTATTCGGTGGGTGACCGAGTGGAGATGGGAGCAACACTCGTTGAAATCGGGGATTGAGGCCGGGTCTGGGTTAATATCGATCCCCGAGGTCGGCTGTACATGGAGGCGACCGCCGTAATCATGGCCACCCTGATGGGGATAAGCCTAGCAGCAGCATCGGGGTTCAGGGTGTTTCTGCCACCATTCTTGCTGTCCGTGGCGGCACGCCTCGACATCGTCTGGTTCCTCGATCTCGATCTTATGGGAACTCAGTTCGAGTTCTTCACTTCCACACTGGCCATTGTAGTCCTAGGGATAGCCACCGTGGCTGAGTTCGCGGGCTTCTACGCACCGTGGATAGACAACGCTCTCGACACTATAGCAACACCTGCTTCCATCCTTGCCGGAGTAGCGATGACGGCAATAGTTCTCGAGGGCTCTGACCCCATCTTCCAGTGGGCGGTCGCCATTGTGGCCGGTGGTGGTGTGGCTGCCACCATCCAGTCAGCCACAGTCGCGACTCGCAGCCTGAGTTCGACCTTCACCTTCGGACTGGGCAACTCTGCTGTTGCCACAGGTGAGAACGTTGCCAGCGTGGCCCTCACACTAATCGCCATTCTAATACCGTTCATCTCAGCCTTCGTCGTGATACTGGTAGTGGCACTACTTGTCAGGATGAAGCGCCGCAGTGAAGCGGCGGTTCAGTGAAGCGGCTCTAGGGTCTCTTGGCCGTCCATGTAGGGCCTGAGGGCCTCGGGTACGCCGACGCGTCCATCTTTCATCTGATTCTGTTCCAATATCGCGACTAGTGCTCTGCTGGTTGCTATCGCCGTGGAGTTCAGCGTGTGCACCGTCTCGTTGCCCTCAGTGGTTCTGTACCTCATGCGCAGACGGTTGGCCTGATAGTCGGTGCAGTTCGAGCACGAGACGACCTCCTTGTAGTCCCCCACTCCGGGCAGCCACGCCTCGAGGTCGTACTTCCTCGCCGCCACTGTACCCATGTCACCTGTGCAGATGTTCACAACTCTGTAGTGCAGTCCGAGACTGTCCCACAAGTCCACCGCATTGCCCAACAGCTCCTCGTGGTGACCCCAAGAGTCGTCTGGATGACAGATTACGATCTGCTCTACTTTGGTGAACTGGTGAACTCTCCAGATGCCACGGTCGGACAACCCGTGCGCACCAACCTCGCGACGGAAGCAGACCGAGACTCCTACCAATCTTATCGGCAACTCGCTGGGCTCGATTATCTCGTCCATCCGCATTGCGGTGAGGGGGTGCTCGCTGGTAGCGATGAGGTAGTAATTGTCGGGTTCTATGCCGTACATCACGGTCTCGAAATCCGCTAGGTCGGTGACACCCTCGTAGGCGTCCCGGTTCATCATCAGAGGAGGTTGTACAAGCGTGTAGCCCCTACCCCTGAGGAAATCAGCACCGTACTGCTGTAACGCCATCTCTAACCTAGCTAGATCGCCCTGCATGAAGTAGAAGCGGCTGCCAGCGACTTTGGCCCCGCGCGCTTGGTCGACCCAGCCATTCATCTCAATCAGGTCATTGTGGTTACGCGGCTCAAAACCCAGTTCGACCTTCTCGCCGTGCATGCTGTGCAGGGTGTTCTTCTGGTCGTCCTCGCCTATTGGCACCTCAGCGTGCAGGATGTTGGGAATTCTCATCCTCAAGGCGTCGCGCTGCTCTAGGCACTCGTCCGAGTGCTCCGCCAACTTGTCAATTTGGGCGCCGATGTCGGCTACTTCGGCCAATATCGCATCAGCGGCCGACGAATCACCCGATTTCTTTGCCTCAGCGATACTCCTCGCAGCTTCATTGCGAGCCTTCCGAAGCTGGTCTGCATTGTACCTGGTACTACGCCATTCCTCATCGAGGCGGATGACCTCGTCAATGCTCTCGTGCGTTAGCCCACGTCTGTCATGGTCAGCCCTGATGACGTCAGAATGCTCTCTGAACATGCTGATGTCTAGCATTGCGACCAGCCCTCAGGGCTGGTCAGCGACCCTTCAACCAATCGGCCGTTGAACTCACAGGAACGAGATGTCCTGCCACAGGGCAGCCGGGCCGATTGCGATTACGCCCGATACTAGGTAGCCCAGGATGCTGCCTCCGTTGAGCAGCGGCAGACCAGCTTGTGCTTCACCACGAGCAACCTGTGCCATCAGTGCCACATAGCCACACAAGCCGCCGAACAGTGTACCTAGACCTACAGCGAGAGGGCCCGCGTGCATGGTGCCGAAGATTGTCCCGATTTCGGGTCCCCATTCAGGTAGGAAGGATACGGATGAGATTACCAGCATCCCAGGGAATATGATATCGCCCAAACCCATGAACAGGGCATCCCTGCCACCACTCTTCGGCTTGGTGTGAGGGGCTGGATCATCCCAGTCCATATCTCCGAGCGCCTCACTGCGCATCACTTGTTCGTCTTCTTCGATGAAGGAGTAACCCCTCTCCTTAGGGGCAACCAATAGAACTGGGAGTTTGTTCTTGATCATCGTGTCAGCCAGTTCGAGCATGTGCTTGCTGCTGTTGACTGCCCAGTGGTCGTATACTGCCGCAGCGAGCATGAAAGCAATGATGAGTACGGGGACAAATGAAACCCCAATCAGCGTGATGACTCCGGCACCAACGAGTACCCCAACGGTGTTGACTACATACCACTCTGGATATTTTATCAACATCCCCATTAGAGATATGCAAATTGCTATTGAAGAACCTAAGATTAGATTGCTAGATGAGATTCCTAGTATGTTGAATAACAACCATACGTATGGCATCACGATGTAGAAGAGACTCATTCCTAAGGCTAACATCACAATGGCTTTGATTGCGAAATCTAGGCCCTTTCGTGCCAACCAGATAATCAGCACCGTGAAAATCATGATGAATAACAGTTCCAAGGCGACATAACCGCCCTTGGACGCACCCTCAGCTCCGAAAGCTCTGACTTCGTCAACATCGTAAATCGGCTGGATGCTGAGGCCTAGTAGAATCGTGCCGACGAACATGCCCCCCATGCTCACCATTGATGCCCACTGCTGCCGCATCACTTCGAGCACACTGCCGGGCTCGCTTCCGTCCATGCTCCCACGAACTTCAAGGCCCATATCACCTTGACCCGTTCGCGCCCGGGCGGTGCTTGGGAGTGGAGAATCCGAATGAGTAACCGAGACTGGCTCGACGAGCAGATGTTAATGGGAGTAAAACTGGGCTTGGAGAACTGCGCTACACTTCTCTCCAGACTGCGAAATCCACATCTTGACTTCCCTTCAATTCATGTCGCTGGTAGCAACGGAAAGGGATCTGTATGCGTCCAGTTGTCCGCGGCTGCCTGTGCCAGCGGGCTCACTACTGGGCTATTCACCTCACCACATCTGGTGACCGTCGAGGAGAGAATCAGAATCGATGGCAGACCAATATCGCCTGAGACATTCGACAGACTGCTCTGTTCCATTAGGGGCGCTGCCGAAATGGAACCAGAGTGCAGCCCGACCTATTTCGAGACAACCTTCCTCGTTGCGATGCTTGCATTCAGTGAGGCCGGAATAGAGCGTGGCATTATCGAGACTGGGTTGGGAGGGCGGCTCGATGCGACTAGGCTGGTCGAGGCCGATTTATGCATCCTGACCACTATCTCGAAGGAGCACAGCGAGTTTCTAGGTGATACTCTCGCTGAGATTGCCGTCGAGAAGGCAGCCATACACCGGCCCGGAGTCCCTCTCATAGCGCTGCAGCACGACGACTCGCTGGTTAGGCGAGTCATCGAGGGGACAGCAGGGGACGACTTGTCCTGGTTGCCCCGGCCCCAAACCGGCTCGACGTGGTCTAGCCACGCGGCTATGGTCGAGGCCGCGGCCGCGCATCTTGGGTGGCAAACCCTCACGGGGGACTGTTTCTGGCCTGGTCGCTCGGCAGGTTATGGAAAGGATTGGGTGGATGGCGTGGTGACACGCCTGAGCGCCGCGCACAACGCAGAGAGCCTCGCCAACGACCTCGCTGAGGTAGTCAGTCCCAGCGTAGTCCTTCTGGGATTGAGTCAGAAGGCCAATCTGAGAGCCACGCTCGAACCGGTCGTTGCCGCGTTCCGCAAGGAGGACAGGTTCATCCGCCTCATATTAACCGAGCCAACTAGCGGTAGGAACTCCTCTGTCAGTGTCGAGGAACTATCCTCGATGATGGAGAGCATGGGTATGATTCACACCCTCAATAACGTGGAGAGGAATCCCGAGAAGGCCTTCGAGATAGGAGGAGAAATGGCGAGAGAGCACAAGTCCGAACTGCTAGTCATCGGCAGCGTTTACCTCATCGGAGACCTGCTCGGATATGTCGTCGATAGAGACGGATTGGACCTCTGGAATGAGTTGACAGTCCACTAAGAACCCAAGTAGGATGACTTGCTGAGATGCTCGCATCACATGTCCGAGGATAAGGAAGACAAGGTCGAAGTCAGGGTCGTAGTGGAGTCGAAGGACTCGGCGTCGAAAATCATCCTGATTGCCCTCACACTGGTTCTCCTCGGTATTCTGATTGCAGTAGTCTCCTCCGGAGGGGTAGACGAGTTGTTGTCCAAGAGGGGCGATAGCGGGGTCGGGAACTGTGGAGACGGGATTGACAATGACAACGGCGGACAAGCCGACGAAGACGACCCCGACTGCTACTCAAATCCGAAATTATGGGAAGGATACGACCCGAGCCTGACTGAGGATCAACCGGACAATGACGTCTAGAAAGGTGTAGACATGAGCAATAAGTGGGACAGAAGATTCCTCGATTTGGCGACCCACATCTCAGCTTGGAGCAAGGACCCCTCGACCAAGGTCGGATGCGTCGTGGTTGGCGAGGATAGGGAAATCCGCTCGACTGGATTCAACGGTTTCCCGCGCGGCATCGAGGACGATGCTGAGAGACTCGAGGACCGTGAGCAGAAGTACCCACTGATATGCCACGCTGAGGAGAACGCCATAATGCATGCAGCGAGGACCGGTATCTCTCTCAAGGGGAACACCGCTTACGTCACTTGGCCTCCGTGCACGCGCTGCACGCGATCGCTCATACAAGCTGGAGTCTCCAAAGTGGTTTACCCTGCAGATATCGAGATTCCTGAGCGCTGGAAGAAGGACTTCGGCATCGCCATGGGGATGATGCAAGAGGCAGGAATCACAGTCAGACAGGCCTAGGGCAGCCTCTCGATTAGTTCCTCTAGTTCGCCGTGTAAATCCTCTAACGAGCCGTTGTTGAAAAGGACCAGATCGGCTAGTTCGGCTGTTGCCACCAGTGCTTGGCCAGCAGCATCGAGAGCCACTTCCTCTGACTTCTCCTGCGAGATGAAGGTGGCTCTGTCAGAGGGGTCCCCTGGCCGAGCCCGCTCCTTAGAGCGCTGCCAGCGTGAATCAGTTCCGGCTAGAATCTCGATGAGTACGAAGTCGTCTCGAACCCTCAAGGCTTCGACTTCACCGGGGGTTCGTATCGAGTCGATGACGGCGTCATCCCCTGACAACTCATCGAGCAACATCTCGGCGAGGATACCAGCTCCGCCACGCCGCCTCAGCTCACGCCCTCCCTCGATGAGAGACTCTCTACTTTCCTCGATTCCCTCCACAGATAGCCACCTCCTGATGGAGTCGGAGCATGACATCGTTCGCACCCCTCTGCTGGCGAACCACTGCAACACAGTGGTCTTGCCAGAGGCGTACCTCCCAGTCAATCCTACCAGCATGTTCCCCCGTCGGGTCCGACGCGCATAGGGATTGCGTCACGATATGAATTAGGGATGTCCAGGAACCTCTCCTGACCAGTCAGGCATCATGTTCAGCGTAATCGTCACATTCGTCACCTCGCCATCCTCCCAGTAGTCGACGGCGATGAAGGTGGGTCTGTCACCGACCTCTTCCCAGCACCCCAGAGTCCTCTCTAGCAGGGTGTCGTAGTCATTGACCTGCCCCGCTCTAACCGGATCGGCCAGACCAAAGGTGCTCGACAGCCAGTTGTTCAGGTGCCAGACTGGCTGGATTCCGTCGCCCCTACCAACTCTGCAAGACATCTCATCCTGCTCCTGCTCGCCATACGGCGTATCCCAACTGTGAGTCCAAGCGTGGTGCAGCCAGGGAAACCTCTCGTCATACTGGTAGTCCCAGTAGACCACAAGATCGGTACCGTTGAGCACCATTTCTCCGATACTCGGCCAAGGCTGCCCGGGCTGGTGCACGAAGACCCTGTCGAGCATACCGGTCTGGTTGAACAGCACTTCGAGATGCTCTCCAGGGACATAGTTCTCCAGAAGCAGACTGACCACGTCGCCGCTGCTGTTGTTCATCAGCGAGCCGAGATGTCTCATCCATGCATAGGCATCCACCTCGGAGTATATACATGGATGTAGGAAGGTAGAATCCGGGTCACCGTGGCAGAACCGAACGTCCTCGACGGCGGTGTCTTCTTTGGACAAGTGATGAGTATCGAGCATGTATGCGCGAATTCCACCGTCCCACTGCGCTTGCAGCGAAGTATAGTGGTTCATCGCCATCCATACACCGTCCTCTATGGTAGCGAACGAGTTGTGGGTCTCCGGGAAGGTGAAGTTGTCGTAACTCCGCAGGCAATACTCAGCCATACCATGGCAGACAACTCCATCACTACCATTCAAGGGGTCGAGCCCGCGTTCCTCCTCCCAGCCATTCGGAAGCCCGTCTCCATCATCGTCAGCGCCCGGGTCCAACTCCCGTGGCTCTTCAGGACTGAAGCATCCCGGGCCGAACAGGCTGCAGACCAGAAGTAGGGCCATCCAGAGGCTCCTCATCACTATGAAGCGGCGCTCTCCACTCATGAAACAATCGGATTTCATGCTCCGGAAGGCCCCGCAGAGCGCTTCGCGAGACAAACGCCTCGTCGGAAGGCACTAATCGTGAGAGCATGACCCCGCGCCGAGGGAGATGGCGCGTCGAGGCACTGCCAGACTGGGGCCGTTTGGCCGTTGGTGGGAGAGTCAGAGCGACCGCCACTTCCAGATAATCGCCTACTCGACGATTATTTCCGTTTCCAGCCTAGTCTGGGGGTTCGTCTTCCTGTTTGTTTTGGATGGCCACAGTGACCCAGAGGTCGAGCATCTGGTCCCATGGAGCTGGTTGGCCTTAATCGGTGGGTTGGGAGTGGCGTTCTACGCCGCGCCGGAATACTTCGTGTACTCGGGGCAGCGACGAATCCTAGAGGACGTCCTACACCTCGATTCGCGCCCCGAGATCCTTCGTCGCCACAAGGAGGCAGAGGACGCTGCGGATATGCTGGGCAAGTCCTACCAAGCGCGTTTAATGGGTCTGTATAAGATGCATGACGTCAGAATCGGCAAGAAGTACAAGGTTGAGTCTGTGAGTCCGCACAGATCTACCATTTCCTCAGAAGGCGACGAAATCAAAATCCAATCCCCCTCGGGGCAGTCGTGGTTGTACACCACTGATTCAACTCTCGCCAATGCCTTGCCGGGCTTGCACGCTCTCAGGAAACAGTCAGTCAATCAGGGATTGATTGTTGGTTTGTTCACTATGGTTTTGCTGCTTGCATACAACACGATACTGGGGTTGTTCACGAGTTCCAGCGGCGAACGTGACCACACACTAGACCTGACTGCATCGATTTACGAGTTTGACCGAATCTACGAGATATCTCCTCACTACGATGCTATCAGCATTCTATTCATCGCCCTGTTCGCAGGTTTGCTGCTTTCTACTCGCCCCCGCTCCGAGTCGGGCGACGAGGAGGAGTGAGATGTCTTCGGGAATAGCGAGAGAAATCATGCTGGCCCTCGGCCTAGTGGTTCTGTTGCTCGGATCGATGTGGGTCGCGACCGGTTCGTTCCCGCCGATGGTCGTCGTCGAGTCCGGTTCTATGATGCACGAGGATGATGGCTCTTTAGGTGCCATTGACCCTGGTGATCTGGTGCTGGTGATGGATCCCGACAGGATCGAAATCGTGACTTTCGTCGAGGCCACTGAGGCTGGTAGCGACGACTTCGGATACGAATCACACGGCATGGCGGGAGACATCATCATCTACCGAAAGAACGGTGGTTCTGACACTCCGGTCATCCATAGGGCCCTGCTCAAGGCAGTGGCTAACGTGTCGGGAGGCTGGGACGTCCCGGGGACCACTCTGCGAAATGTGGACAGCATCACTTGGACACTTGACTATCAGTGCCCCTACCACAGTGGAACCTACGACCTCGAGATAAAACAATGGATTCCGCCTCACGAGGGCTACCTGACAACAGGGGACAACGAGGACAGCAATGGTTGCAAGGTCGATCAGAGAATCGCTACCGGAGACGATCCGCGAAACGGTCTGACCGATGAGAACGGAAATCCGGTGCTGGCAGTGAAGGACGAGTGGATCGTCGGCGTCGCCTCCACGGAGATTCCCTGGCTGGGTGCCGCAAAACTCGCCTTCTCAGGCACATCGACCCAAGTCACGGATACAACATGGAGGAGCCTCATTATGGTCGTCGCGGTCGTTATCTCGGTACCGTATCTGCTAGAGATTGTCATCGAGAGACGTGATGAATCCGCTGAAGAGGAGTAGTCATACCAGTCGCGGCAGGATAATCGGCACGATTACGATGAACAACACTAGGAAGTTGCTCATGCTGCTGATACGTTCGGCCATCGCCTCCACTCGCATGGGGTGAATGTCGCTGGTAAGCCTGTCCAGCACGGAGTGAACCCCGTCTTTCACTATGTGACCGCCATCGAACGGGACCATTGGAATCAAGTTGGCGAAACCTAGCAGGAAGTTAATCCAAACCAACCAGAACAGGAAGTCGAACAGCATGAGCATGCCGTCGGTGCCCAGAGCCGAGGCGACACCACCACTACTGGATTCCAGCATGGCACGCTCCTCCAACAGCATCGTCTGCCCGTCGTACTGTATCGGGACTCCAATCATTGCCAGAGGAGTGAGCGCAGCGCCTAAGGCAGTCTGCCTCAGGTCGTAACCCCCACTCAGAATTCCGGAATAATAGTCTACTGAGGAGGAACTAGATCGTAGCCCACTCACTCCTAGGAAGGCATCACCATGCTCAATGCCCAGTTCGGCCAGTAGGACCTCAGTATCTTCTACGCACACTGCATCGCCTTCGCACAGCGCAATATAGTACTGGTAACGGTCTCCCAAGGTGATCAAAAGGTCACGCTCCAACCGCTCGCCTTTCGAATCAGGATGCGAGATTACTGTGAAAGTCGCATCGTCACCGGATGACAGAAAACTCATCTGACTAGAGAATTCGCTGTAGCCAGATACCCCAACTCCGTCAATTTGAGTGATAATCTCGTACGGAAGCAGCCCCCCTTCCTCGGCCCCCTCCTCTGCGATGACCCCAGTGGCGTAGACTCCTGGGTGACTCGCAACCAGACCAGAGGCCGCCACTGACAGCATGATTAGAGCGATATAAGTGGCGATTATGTTGATTGATGGACCAGCGGCGTACAGACGCATCCTCTCGCGTCTAGGGGCACGAACCATCTCATGCATCTGCGGTTCGACGAAGGCCCCAATTGGAATGGGTCCAGCCAGTAGGAGCCCAAAGCTGCGGACTCGCATACCGTGTGCACGTGCTTGGATGCCGTGGCTGTACTCGTGTATCACCAATGCGAAGACGAGGGCTAGCACCGGCCACCAGAATGGCACGAAACTGGTCACGCCCGGTATCAGCAGCAGATCGCTGGCTGGCAGGTACTCTTCAGGAGGGGCTATTGCGGTGCTAATCGCACTCATCAGGAGCAGAGCAACGACTCCGAGCATGGCCAACATGCAGAGCCAGATTGAGAACTCCCCGAACGCCCTCCAAAATCTCCTACTACTGGAGACTCGATCTAGGAACCGCTGCCCATGCATGGTCCTGACCATGAGCACGACTCCGAGTACCTTTGACACTCCGTACCTGTCGAGGTGACCTTCATTCTCGAGGTACAGCAGGCCGACGTACCAGAGCCCTGTGACCACCACTACCCACAGCGGTGAGCCGATGAAATACAGCAGGTATAGCATAAGCATCGGGAGCCAGTAACTTCTCCTTCGCGCGCCCTCTTCCATAGTGTAAGGGGCGCATTTTCCCTCTTCAACCTGCGTCTCATGAGAGTAAGCACCTTGAGACAGGGCACCCTACGACTACCATGTCCAGAGAAGCGGAGGAAGACGAGAGGAGCCTGAACCGGCGAATCGACTCGCTCAGACGCGAGCGCGACAGTGTCAGGAGACTGCTGGAGCAGGCTTCTCTGAATGGAGTCAGGGAAAGCGTTGAGCGACTTAACAAGAGACTTGACAGGTTGGATTCTGAACTCTCTGGTGAGAACGAATTCTAGTTGGCGAATTCTAGTACCGACTCAAGATTCTGCGCACCCGTCATGCCTGCATCGATTGATCTAACTCCGTCTGATCGGCATACCAGTGCTATGAAGCGGTGCAGAGGCATCCCTTGGGACCAGTCAAGATGTGGTGTGCCGTTGCGAGTGAGCGGCAGTTTTGGGATACTCCTAGAGAGATGCCGTAACTTACCAGTCAACGACTCCACCTCTACGCGCATGATTCGCCAACTATCCCCCCTGACTCCCTTGAGCCTATACGCATACAGGGGCAACAGACAACACCTCTCTCCTGTCGAACGCAATGCCTCATACTGGAGCATAGTCCTTCCAGATAGGTACTGCTTGGGATACTTGGAGGACTTGACTTCTATTGGAAAGCACATGTCACCGCGCAGAACCAGCAGGTCTCCGGTGCCCTCGGAACCACTGCCGGGGGCTCTGACGACTAGGAACGGGCGTTGTATCACCTGCATGGCGCAGGCGCGTTCGATTTCGCTGCAGGATTTGGTAACCGCGCGTACGCCTTTCAATTCACCCGCGAGTACAGCGCGCAACTCACGCTCGTAAACGCCGCCCACGCCACTATCGCATTCTCAGGGTTCTTGAGAACATTGGTCTAGATTCACTCGAACTTGCCCTTTCGGTATTCCCGCGTTCTGTCGACCCCAGGAAACCTGTCCTCGCTCTCGCGGTAAACCGTCTTCATGTTGGTCAGGAAGTTGTTCTCGTTGGTGACAATCAGAACCATATCGACCCCAGGATCATCCTCCGCATCCATCCACTCGAGTATAATCTCCATCGTCATACGCGCCCCCTCTCTATGAGGATAGGCGAAGCAATCCATCCCGAGGGGAGGGGTCACCAGTGTCTCTCGGGGATCGAGCTTCTCTACGGCCTCGAACATCGCGTCGTAAGACTTCTTCAGCAGTTCGCGCCTGAAGTTGTCCTGCGTCGGTCTCCTGCAATCGGGACCAACCACATGCACTAGGTGCTTGGCAGGGAGATTGAACGCCGGAGTGGTTACGGCCTCACCGACGCTGCAGGGCTGTAGGTTAAATTTACGACGCTCTCTGGCGATTCCTGCACAGAACTCCCTCAACTCCTCTCCTGCGGCCTGTTGCATCCTCTCATCGAGCCCTTCGCGTCCGGCCAGTCTGTTGTTAGCCGGGATAATTATGACGTCGCCCTCCATCTGAGGCAAATCGCCGAATACGACGCGGACCTGCCCATGTCGGCACTCACGAACTATCACTACCTCAGCCATACGCCCCCAAGGGGGGGCCATCGGATATCTATTCATCGGGAAACTCTCCAGCCCCCGAGGAACTAGGCAACCTTGATTCGCGATGGCCCACTAGGTACACTCATGTCAGCCGGATACGTACTAATCAACGTCGAACCAGGCTCTGAGTCCAGCGTGTACGCTGCAGCGGCCAGCGTCGATTGTGTCACAGACTCCAACCTGCTCTTCGGCGACTACGACCTAATTGTCAAGGTTGAGGGCGACAACATGGGAGACATTGCCCGAAATGTCGTCGAATCCATCAGATCTATTCCCGGAGTCGTTAATACCAAGACTCTGGCTTGTGCAGAAATGTGAGATTTTGGTCCCTTCGGTATTTAGAAAAACCCCCTAATTGACGCGCAGTATAGCGTTTCTCCGCCCATAACTTCATTATCCCTCCTGAAAGCGCGCGGAGCGGAGGAATTGCATAATGTCTGGAAAGAAATACTTCGTACTGATGGACGGCGGTAGCGACACCACACAGGTGTTCGTTAGCAAGCAGCCACGCGGTGCAGCCCTAAAGGCGGCCACGCGTGGACACACTGACATAGAGCTGAGGGAGCGAGGGACCAACAAGGTCCACTGCTTTAGTGGCTGGACTGAACTGGTGAATAAGCCCAAGAATGGGCCTGCATGGCTACCAGCTAAGATCAAGAAGGCGAATGTCAAGAAGAGTGGAACAAAGCGCGTTTAGGCGCTTTGTGATCTCTCTTGATCGCCGGTATGATTTTTCCCCCTAGAGAGCGGAGCCTCTCATCCTGAGGCCATAGGGTTCAGTTGGAGCGGAGTTTACGCGCCAGCATGGCTAGAGGGTCGTAGAATTCGGTCACCACCCGCTCCTTAAGGGGAATGATCGCGTTGTCGGTGATGTTGATTCCTGCAGGGCACACCTCAGTGCAGCACTTTGTAATGTTGCAGTAGCCGATACCGAAGTCGTCCTTGATCTCGGGTATTCGACTCTCGGTATCTAACGGGTGCATCTCGAGGCCAGCCAGACGGACGAAGAAACGAGGGCCGGCGAATTCGTCGAACTTCTGATGCTCTCGAAGCACGTGGCAGGTATTGACACAGAGCATACATTCTATGCACGAGCGAAACTCCTGCAACCGGTCAGCTTCTTCCTGATGGAACTCCCAGTCAGGCGCCTCGGGGCCGTTGATCGGAGCAATCCTACGGTCCATGTCGTAGGCCCATGAGGTGTCGGTAACGAGATCCTTGGTTAGGGGGAAAGCTTGCATGGGCTTGATTAGTACCGGCTCATCTTCTGGAGTCTCCTTGAGGACATCCTCCATCCTAGTCATGCACATCAACTTTGGTTTGCCGTTAACTTCAGCGCTGCACGAGCCGCACTTCCCGGCCTTGCAGTTCCAGCGGCACGATAGATCAGGGGCCTGCTCGGCTTGGATTCTGTGGATCACATCGAGGACCACCATGCCCTCGTCAAGTGCGACGGTGTAGTCGATCATCCGGCCGAACGGCTCACCGTCACCATCGGGTTCGCCCCTGAAGACCCTGAATGTCACCTCACTCATCAAGACCCCTCTCCGTGCAAGTCATCTATGTCCAGAAGTGATTTCAGGTGATCAGGGATATCCGGGTAAGAGGTGTAGCCGATATCCATAGAGCCGTCATCCCCCATTGAGATGACACTGGTCACCTTGCCCCAGTGGGAGTGGTCAGTCTCGGGGAAATCGTCTCTGGTGTGAGCTCCACGACTCTCCTCTCGCCTGAGTGCCGCTAGTGCGCACATGCGACTGACATCGATCATCGCGCTGAGTTCTAGGGCCTGATGCCAACCGGGGTTGTATGTCCTCCCTCCTCCAGGGGAAGTGATGGAAGCGCGGTCTGATAATCCGTCTAAGTCGGCCAGCGCCTCTAGGAGTAACTCCCTCGTCCTGATAATCCCGGCCTTGTTCTGCATCATCCCACGCAGATCACTCACCACTTTTGCCGGGTTCTCTCCATCATCTCGACTCAGAGGAGCGAGCGTCTCAGCCACGACCTCGTCGACCTCGGACTGGTCTATGCCAGCGAAGTAACCCATCTCCTTGGCCGCCTCGGCGGCTTGCACGCCGGCAATCTTGCCAAATACAATCAGGTCTGACAGAGAGTTGCCGCCAAGACGGTTGGCGCCGTGCAGACCCGTCGCGACCTCGCCGGCTGCGTACAGTCCCGGCACCGAGGTTACCTGAGTGTAAGGATCGACCTTGACTCCCCCCATCACGTAGTGAGCAGTCGGGCCGACCTCCATTGGCTGCTTGGTGATATCTACGGCAGCGAGCTCCTTGAACTGATGGTACATACCGGGGAGCTTCTTCTTGACCTCATCCTCGTCCCTCCAAGAGATGTCCAAGTAGGCACCTCCGTGCTCTGAGGCCCTGCCCGCTGCGCGCTCGCTGTTAATCGCCTTGGCAACCACATCGCGAGTCAGCAACTCCGGCGGGCGTCGCTTGGTTGCGAGCTTGCCCGAAATGACCTCGTCGACCCATCCGAGTGCCTCCTCTTCGGTGTCAGCGAATTCGTCAGCGTACATCTCAGGCACATAGTCGAACATGAAACGATTACCCTCGGAGTTTCGCAGCGTCCCGCCTTCCCCACGCACACCCTCGGTGACTAGAATACCCTTTACTGAGGGCGGCCAGATCATCCCGGTTGGATGGAATTGCACGAACTCCATATCACCCATCTGGGCTCCGGCCCAGTAAGCTAGGGCATGACCCTCGCCGGTGTATTCCCACGAGCCCGAGCAGACCTCCCAACAGCGCGTAATCCCTCCTGTGGCCAGTATTATCGTCTTGGCCTTGAAGATGTGTAACGAACCGTCGTTACGGTCGTAAGCGAAGCATCCGGAGATGCGCCCATCGGCCTGGAACAGCCTGCGCACTGTGAATTCCATGAAAACGTCCATGCCCATGTGAATTCCCTTCTGCTGCAGGGTACGAATGAGTTCGAGACCGGTGGCATCGCCGATGTGGGCCAGTCTCGGGTAGGTGTGTCCGCCGAAGTTGCGCTGACTGGTCAGCCCCTTCGGAGTTCGGTCGAAGACGGCGCCCCACTGCTCGAGCTCACGAATTCTGTCAGGTGCCTGCTGGGCATGGATCTCTGCCATCCGCCAGTCTCCGAGGTACTTTCCTCCCTTCATCGTGTCACGGAAGTGGATCTCCCACGAGTCCCGAGGGTCCTTGTTGGCGAGGGCTGCGGCGGCGCCGCCCTCGGCCATCACGGTGTGTGCCTTGCCAAGCATCGACTTGCAGATCATCGCCACGCTTACTCCGGCGGCGCTGGCTTCGATGGCGGCGCGTAGCCCAGCGCCACCCGCGCCAATTATGACAACATCATGCTCATGCATCACGATATCCTCCATCACAAACCACCCCACAGCACAATCTCGGTCCACCAGCCCATGGTGCAGGCGTAGATGTAGAAGTCAGCGAACATGACGATGAACAGGGAGTAGAGAGCCCAATCCTTGTGGTGCTCGTTGAACCATGTCGACATCCTCCACATCCGGTATCTCAGTATGGGTCTGGAGCCGCTTGTCCAGAGATTAGACCCTCCTCCAACCAGATGACGGAAGGCATGGCATCCGAAGGTGTAGCCGGCTAGGGCGATAACATTGACAGCAAGCACCAGAGAGCCCACCGAGACCCCATATGAGTGAGCATGGCTCACAGAGTCGTGGAAATTTACAGATAGCCATACATCGTACGACAGTATTGGGAGGTAAGCCAATGCGGCATAGAGGAAGTAACGATGTAGATTCTGAACCAAAAGTAAACCGGTCTCCCCGCTGTATTCATCCCATGGCTTGGAAACAGCACAACCAGTGGGCTGCTGGAAGAAGGCCCGGTAGTATGCCTTGCGATAGTAGTAGCAGGTACCTCTGAATCCAGCTGGGAAAATAAGGATGAACATAGCCGGGCTCATCCACCACAGCGCCTCTGGAATAGGTCCTCCGAATGTACCCTGTCCGGGAATGACGAGGGGACTGAATAACGGACTCAGGACATGACTACCTTCGCTCTCGATGGCCATGGTTTGGTTGCCAGCGCTCCTGCCGAATTCCTCGAAGATCCAGAAGTCAGCCTCCATGAAGCCGCGCCATGTGGCGTACACGACCATAATCCCGAGGTAGGCAGCCATAGCCGTCGGCCCCTTCCACCAATCATCGACTCGGTCGGTGGCACCGAATCCCTTCTTCATCGGGAGCGGGAGTTTGATGCCCTCACTCATGGTCCATCCCTGATGTCCGCATCGCGGAGTCCTAGCCCCATAAGGGATTGCATGAGTCCCTTTGGGACTCAACCGACAGTGCAAGGTTCAAGGCGCACATCCCCAATCGTCAGACATGATCGGAGGGGACATCGAGACATCGATCTGTCTGAACTGCGGGCACATGCCCGGTGCGTGGTTGCCCGGGCTGCCTTGCCCTGAGTGTGGCGAACCTCTGCTCTAAGCGAGACCCGCGTAGTCAGCGTCAGCTTCCTCGATATGGACTTCGTCTACATCCATCTGAGCCAGTTGTAGTTTGCCGGAGAGCTCATCATTGACAGCATGCCAGTAAGAGTAAGCCTCGATGACCCATATACCGGACTCGCGGGTGCCGTTGCCGCTACCTTTGACACCACCGAACGGAAGGTGAGCCTCAGCACCGGTGGTGGAGTTGTTGATACCAGTCATGCCGGCTTTGATACCGCTCTTGAACCGGTACGCCTCAAGGCGATTGTTGGTGTAGCAGGCGCTCGACAGCCCATAGGGAGAGGCGTTAGCGAGGTGGAGGGCGTGGCCGAAATCCTTAGCCTTCACTACGGTCACAGCGGGTCCAAATATCTCTTCGTGGAAGCATTCCATATCCTCAGTCACATCAGCGTAGACGTGAGGCCACATGTATGCGCCCTCGGAGGCATCGCCGACGAAGTTGGTAGGCTTGCTATCATCGGTTATCATGCCCTCGCCCCAGAGCTTGGTGGCTCCGCTCGACTCGCACATTCCGAGGTCCCTCAGGAAGTCCTTGGCGTACCTCTCGGAAAGCATCGGACCGTAGAGCACGCCGTCGTGACGCATTGAGTCACCGATTTTAGTCGACTCAACCTTGGCCATGAACTTGTGCAGGAACTCATCGTAAATATCCTCATGAAGAATCAGGTTTCCTAGGCTGGTGCAGCGCTGACCAGCCGTTCCGAAGCCAGCCCAATATGCTCCCTCCACTGCGTTATCAATATCAGCAGATGGCATCACAACCAGTGGATTCTTGCCACCGAGCTCAAGTGACGCGCTGACGAGATTACGACCACAGACTTCACCAATCATCTTCCCGACGGCAGTACTGCCAGTGAACGAGATCTTGTCGACCAGACCCTCGTCGACCGCGTCGACGAGTAGTTGTCCTGCTCCACCGCCCTTGCCATGGACGAGATTGATGACTCCGTCTGGAAGTCCAGCCTCGTGCATGATTCGTGTCAGCATGAACGAGAGCAGGGGTGAGTCCTGAGGCGACTTCCACACACACGTGTTGCCGCACATGATTGCTGGAATCATCTTCCAAAATGGTACAGCTGATGGGAAATTGCAAGAGTTGATGATACCACATACGCCCAACGGTCTTCGGTATGTGAACAGCTCCTTGTCAGGCAACTCGGAGTTCACCGTCTGACCGTACAGCCTGCGTCCCTCCGATTGGAAGAACAGGCACGTGTCGATGGCCTCCTGGACTTCGCCCGCAGATTCCTTCAGAGTCTTGCCAATCTCTCGGGTTTCGACGCGGACGATGTCGTCCTTGTACTCCATCAGGAGCCGGCCCATGTTGCCGATGATTTGCCCGCGCGTGGGCGCAGGCGTGGCCGCCCAACCCGAAAAAGCGTCCCGAGCGGCGTGAAGCGCAGCGTGAATATCGTCCTTGCCGGAGAGGGGAAACTCACCTAGGCAGTCGTCTAACCAAGCCGGATTGCGACTCTCAAAGGTACCACCATCCTTGGCCTCAGTCAACTGTCCGTTGACGATGTTGTAGCCCCTAATCCTAGGACTCCCGTTTGGATTGTCTCCCTCCATCACTTCGAAATCAACCTCAAGCACATGGGTCATGGTCTACGCGAATCGCCCTTACGCCATGAATCCTACTCATCCACCCCCTTCGTTCCGATAACCGATATCGTCCTAGGGACACCTCATTGTTGGTAGGTTTAACTAGCCTCACAACCGAAGAGTGTCTGCTAGGAGCGTGTTGTTGTGTCAGAAGACTCGTCTGAATCACTAACTCTCAGGGTGGCTAAGGCCATCCCAAGCGACGTGGGTCACGGCCGTGCACGCGTCCCATTCGATAACGAGCTCAACCTCAAGCCAGGTGACATAGTGGAGATTACGGGTGAGTCACGCACAGCAGCCATCGTCTGGCGTTGCCGTCCCGAGGACGCTAATCTGGGTGTTATTAGAGTCGACGGAATCATCAGGAAGAACGCCGGTGTGAGCCTAGGCGATCGGGTCAACATCACCAAGGTCGAGACCCAGCCCTGCCAGCGCCTCGTGCTCAGCCCGGTGATGGCAAAGCAGCAGAAGGTCCGCTTTGGCCCGGGTATCGAGGGCTTCGCGCGGCGCGGCCTCAACAAGCGCCCGGTTGTAGCAGGCGACCGTATCTTCATCCCCGGTATGACGCTGTTCGCCGAAGCTCTGCCCTTCGCCATCGTTTCGACCAATCCGAAGGGAATCGTCCAGGTCCTCCCTGACACTGAGATTGTAATCAAGGAGGAACCAATCGATGAGGAAGAGAACGGACAGGTACAGACCATCTCCTACGAGGATATAGGCGGCCTTGGAGACCAGCTCCAGAAGGTCCGTGAGATGATTGAGCTGCCGCTGAAGCACCCTATCCTGTTCAGGCGATTGGGCATTGACCCCCCTAGGGGGGTGTTGCTACACGGTCCACCGGGGACCGGCAAGACACTGATTGCGAAGGCTGTGGCGGCGGAAACCCAAGCTCACTTCACTTCGATTAACGGCCCCGAGATAATCAGTAAGTACTACGGCGAGAGCGAGAAGCAACTTAGAGAGATTTTCGACGAGGCCGCAGCAAACGCTCCAGCCATCATCTTCATCGACGAACTAGACAGCATCGCGCCCAAGCGCGAGGATGTAACAGGGGAGGTTGAGCGCAGGGTCGTGGCCCAGTTGCTGACCCTACTCGACGGGATGCAGGGCCGCGACAACGTCGTCGTCATTGGAGCCACCAATCGCCGTGACGCCATCGATCCAGCTCTGCGTCGCCCCGGTCGTTTCGACCGCGAACTCGAGATTGGCGTGCCCGATAAGAATGGCCGTGCCGAGATCATCGGGATCCACACCCGCGGAATGCCAATCAGTGATGACTTCGAGGTTGATTGGTTGCTGGAGAACTCCTATGGCTTCGTTGGCGCTGACATCTCAGCGCTTGTCCGGGAGTCCGCGATGAAGGCCTTGCGGCGCTATCTGCCCGAGATAGACCTCGACAAGGAGCAGATTCCACCAGAGGTGTTGGAGAAGATGGAGGTAAAGATGTCAGACTTCCGTCAAGCCATCAAGGAGATTGAGCCGAGTGCATTGCGCGAGATTTATCTTGAGATACCCGAGGTATCTTGGGATCAGGTCGGGGGTCTCGAAGAGGTCAAGGAGAGGCTGAAGGAGAGCATCGAGTGGCCTCTCACCAAACCAGAGATGTTCGAGCACTTCGGAATCAACCCACCTAGGGGAATTCTCCTGTTCGGAGCGCCTGGGACCGGCAAGACCCTGATTGCTAAGGCGATTGCCAACGAGGCCAAGGCTAATTTCATCACCATCAAGGGTCCGGAACTAATCTCGAAGTGGGTAGGCGAGTCGGAGAAGGCTGTTCGCGAGGTCTTCAAGAAGGCCAAGCAGTCAAGTCCCTCAATCGTGTTCTTGGATGAGTTCGAGAGCATAGCGGGAATGCGTCGAACCTCCGACGGCTCTGGCTCCGATGTAATGAATCGTGTAGTCAACCAGCTCCTCAGTAGCATGGACGGCGTCGATGGCATGGAAGGCGTCATTGTTGTCGCGGCGACAAACCGTCCCGAGATGATTGACCCGGCTCTGTTACGTAGTGGCAGGTTCGAACGGGTCCTGCACATCCCCCCTCCCGATGTCGCCTCAATCAAGCAGATCCTCAAGATCCATACTGCGGACATGCCCCTAGGGAGATTCAAACTCGACGATCTAGCTGCGAGTATGAATAATTTCACCGGCGCCGACGTCGAGGCGTTATGCAGGGAGGCCGCACTCATCGCCATGAGGGCCGAGCGCAAGACCGTCTCGAAGAAGCACTTCCAAGAGGCAATCGGGCGCGTGCGCCCAACGGTGACCGATGAGATGATGCAGTACTACAATCGCATGGAGTCCATGCTCACAAGCGGTCTAGAGTCAGTCCGTCGTCGCCCCGACGGACTCTCAGGCATCGAATCGGTTTGAGGTGGAAGAATGCCGACGACCTTCGGCCGAGAGATTCTGGGGCGGGAGGTCATCGACGAATCCGGTGATCGTTTGGGCCATATGGCCGACTTTCGACTCGACACCGATACGGGAAGCATCGTGTCCATATTGGTCTCCATCGAACCGGATCTTGACCCCACCATGCTGCCTTGGCCGACTGTCGACGGACTCATCTCCGTCCCTGTCGAAGACGTCGCCGGTATTGGCGCGAGCGTGCAGTTGGCACGCTGACTACTGATGCACGACCCGTTCACCACCGCATAACGGTCTTAAGACGAAGTTTAGGCTCGTTAGCCGTTCCTACGGAACGGAGGCTCTCAGGGTGGCGGATCGGCAGGAGATAGTGAACTTCCTGAAGACCCGCCGTGCGCGCCGCAGTGCACTCATTTTCGCCTTCTGGGCGTTGCTGTTGATTCTAGCTTCCACAGTTGCCATGACCTACATCGTCCCCGGGCAGACCCACCAGTCTGCCTATGGTGATGACTGGAACGATCTGGGTGCTTTCAGGACCGATATCAACAACATGGGAATCGAGACCACGGCTCTGGTATCGAGCCCTCTCCTGTTAAGCGAGATTGACCATCCCGAGGAAGCCATATTCATCGTCTCTGGGGTGGAGCGCGATACTATTTCTCTGCCTCGCTTCACTGGGGATGAGAGCATCATCGAGTTTTCCGAGGGAGAGGGCTACACAACCTCGGAGATACTGGCCATCGAGGCCTTTGTCGAGAGTGGCGGCACAGTCATGCTGATGGATGACTTCGGATACTCCAGCAATCTCGCCGACCAGTTCGGCCTGCAGTACTCCGGCCACAGGCTGTACGACGAGGGCTCGTACGCCACCGAGTTGGGTGCGGACTACATCTGGGTCAACATTGGCTCTGCGTTCAACTTCACCACCAATTCAGGATCCCTAGCGACCATCCACCCCTGTCTGAAGGACCTCGATAACGACGGTGTCATCGACATCCTTGACCCGGAGCCTCTGGACCCGGCGATCTCCGCCTTCGTTACCGAGGCCGACGCTGGTTTGTGCGCGCACAGATACTCCTCCGAGGGATGGGACTTCTCAGAGAACTATCACCTGCTGACCAACACTCCCTCTGCCTTTGAGAAGGCGACTTCGTACAATCCTGTAGAAAACCGCTACGCCATCGGCAAGTCGACCCTTGACTCTTATCTCGACACCAACGACGATGGTAACTTGACGGTTGGCTTCGAGTCACTCGGTATCCAGGGTGATGAGCAGGGTCCATTCGCTGTCTACGTCAGATACTGTGAGGACAGGCTGTGCCTAGACGCCGACTCGGGAAGGGTCCACTTCGTCGCCGACGGCTCGATTCTCATCAACTCCCTGTACGATCCTGACTCGTTGGGCTTTTTCGCTGCAGGAGGCGGCTCGACCCAGTCCATCTCCATCCCCGATACGGACAATCGCAAGTGGGCCCTAGACATCATTGCCGAGTCCCTGCTGATCAACCCCAACTCCACCGAGGCCAGCTCAAACGCCATCGTCATCTTCGACGAGAGCCGCCACCAGCAGCCCACCCTGTTCGGAGACACCTACAACCTGCTGTACTACCTACTGATCTACTTCACCAACGACTGGATGGCCATGCTGCTGCTGTTCCTGACGCTGTTTATAGTCCTCGAGGCAGTCCTTATCCGCAAGGAGGATCCCGAGGACTGGCGCCACGTCTTCCGCATCATCTACTATGGCTTCGGGGATGCCAAACGATACGCGTACTACCAGCGCCCTGAGAAAATCCGACAGGTCCTGCTCTCTCGCATCCGCAACCTCAACACGTTATCGCGAGAGGAATTTGACGCACTGCCTGCAGTAGAGTTGCAGCGCATGATTGAGGATCCGATACTCGTGAACTTCATCTTCGAGGACAGACGGTACAAGGCTGATGAGCTGGTTGGCATAATCAAACGAATCAAGGAGTGGGGCAGAACCGATTCGGAGGCGGAGGCGTAGGTATGTGGACACGCAAGGCATCCCTGATGGTGACCAGTGGCATCAGCCTGATTCTAATCGGGATGATGATATCCAACTTCCAGTTGATGATTGTCGGTCTGACATTCATTTCATTTCTCGCCATCAATGGGTGGGTCTCTGGACACTCCGAGCTCGAAATCACCCGAACCATCAACGGCACCCAGGCCAATGCCATCAATGTCTACAAGGGCGACGATGTGGTGATCGAACTAACGGTCACGAACAACTCCTACCGCAGGACCCAGCAGCTTGAGGTCTTCGACAACGTGCCGCACGAGATGAAGATGCGTACAGGCATCAACCAGATGCGCATGAACCTCGGACCCGGCCAGACTGCGCGCATCAAGTACCGGGTCCGTTGTCCACTGCGCGGGCACTACACAATCGGTCCGATATCGGTACGCTACCGCAACGCGTTCAATCTCTACGTCAATGACTCCCAGATTGAGGACCGGACCGACGTGACCGTGTTCCCCCAGGTTAGGGAGATTGAGGAGGCGCTGCTGCGCTCAGATGTGCCCAAGATGTACACCGGGGCGACCACCCTCAAGACTCCTGGGCAGGGCATGGAGTTCTATTCCCTACGTGAGTATCTGCCAGGTGACTCCTTCCGTTCAATCAACTGGAAGGCGTACGCCAAGACTGGTGAGCTGATGGTCAACGAAAAGACCAGAGACGCGGTCACAGATGTTTTCATCTTCCTAGACACAAGGGATGTCTCGAGAATCGGGACCGTCCTCAAGAACCCACTTGAGATGGGAACCGTCGCCGCTGCTTCGATCTCGACCTATTTCATCCGACGGCGTGACTCGGTGGCTCTGGTGACCTACGGTGAGAAGATGGAGTTCCTGCTGCCAGAAACTGGAGACAAGCAGGACTACAAGGTTCTGAGCAGGCTAGCAGCGGTCGAGGCCAAAGGCTCTATGCCGCTGCAAGCGGTCACCAACGCGATGTCCGCGAGGATGAGCAGGGGCTCACCCGTGTTCATCATCAGCAGCCTTGAGGGTGACGGCACAACTCTGCCTGCGATACGTCATCTCGCGGGTAAGGGCCACGAGGTCATAGTACTCTCTCCAAGCAGCATCGACCTCGAGAGGCTAGTCAGTCGCATACCCAGGATGTCCTACGAGGTCCTCAAACTGGAGAGGCAGAACAGGCTCACGGCGATTTCCGGTTACGGTGCGAAGGTGATTGATTGGATGCCAGATGTCGAGCTCTCGCAGGCCCTGCTACAGGTGAGGTCGGTTTAGGAGGCTAAATTATGGCAATGGAATCAGTTCCCGAATCACAGACTCTACACATATCCAAGTTGCGCAAGCGCTGGCAGGTCCTAGTTCTGCAACTAATCTCAACCGTCTCACTGCTGTTCTTGATGAAGCGGATGAACACCATCTTTGGCTCTTGCACCGACCAGTTCATCGCGGACTCAGGAGGCCCGGAATCGACCTATTGGTGTCCGGCCTACGAGCACACTAGGGGCTTGAGGTACTGGACCGACTCTGACTCTATCGACCTATTCCTGCCAGACTTCGTTCACGGCCTCGTCGATTTGTCCGGAAACACCCTATCAGGGGATGCCACCTTCGTCGCGCCGGTATTGCTCTGCGCGGTTATCACAGCAATATGGGTCTACATTCTACATCAGAGCGAGAAGATCCAGATGTGGGTCAACAGACTGATCTCCCTCGGTTTTGTGGGTTGGATGGTGCTGCCTTTCCTACTCTCATGGATCTACGCTATGGTGGTTTCAGGGCCCCACCTTCCATTCGGCCATGAGAACCCAGTCTACAACCACATCGACCATCTCTGGGATCCATTCATGTTCATCTTCGAGATGATATTCCTCGGCATTGTTTTCGCCCCTATCTTGGCCGGTCTGATGGGCATATGGGGACTCTCCAAGAGGATGATCACATGGGCTGTCGGCTACTTCCTGATGGTCGTCGGGATTCACGCCATGCTGACCTTCGAGGGCATCACCGACGCAGTCGACGTCGGACTGCAGCCGCTGCCCGCCCAGATTGGCGATGCCACCTTGTACGGCGGGTTGGTATCGCCGTTGTCCCTGACACTGATATCAATAGCCATTCTGATTATCGTCTTCATGGAGTCAGGACTCGCTGTAATCAGTCACCTAGAGTACGCCGCGATGCTGCCTGAGGAAGCCAAGAGGAACCCCGAGTACGTCACCCAATTCAAGAACGTCATGAACTCGCACATTGTCCACATGGTGAGCATCACCGCGGTAGTTGCTCTTACCACTGCGATCGCTCTCGAGTTCGACGATTTCCTAATCTCACTAGTAGGCCTGCTTGAAGGCTCTCAGTGGTCCGGTCAGGTGCGCGAGTCGCTCGAGCTCCAGTTGACCTACGGAAAGGTCATCTCGGCCGGTTTGTTCCTGTTGGTGGTGGCCGGCATGCGCTTCGTATTGCCATGGCAGCGCGTCACTGGTATCATCGAGACTGGGATGAGCAGGATTCGCTCGACCGACTAAGGAACGAACTCGAGTTGAGCTTTACCTCACCACACCTCGCAGTTCAGGTCCGACGAGTGGGTTCAAGCCAAACCCCATCGAGCATCGAGCATGGTGGACGCACTCGCAGTCGAGAGCTGCAGTCGCTGCAACGCTTCCGCAGTCATCCACCAGGCCTACAGCGGACAGCACCTCTGCGACAGGCACCTGGCTTCCTCGATCCGCAAACGCACCTCCAAGGAGCTCAGGCAGCAGCTCAGGCTGCCCAAGGACGCGAGGCATGAGGACGGCTCACTATATCGAATACTCGTGGCTATCTCAGGGGGCAAGGACTCCGCGGTCTTGCTTACTTTGATGCACGACATACTCGGCCGCCGCCGCGATGTTGAGTTAATCTCCGGCTGCATAGATGAGGGCATTGACGGCTACCGCGCACCCTCGCTCGAGTGCGCGAGGCAACTGGCTGAGAGCCTAGATGTGAGGTTCGAGACTCTGAGCTATGAGGAGATGGGTTACGAGCGCATGGACGAGGTCGTCACGAGGATGCCGGCGATGGGAGAGAACCACGACGAGGCCAATGGAATGATGCCGTGTTCATACTGTGGCGTGTTCCGCCGTCAGGGGCTGAACGCACTGGCGCAAAAGGTCAACGCGGACGTCATGGCCCTAGGTCATAACCTCGACGACATGGCCCAGTCTATCCTGATGAACCTGCAGAATGGAGAAATCGATCGATCGGTTAGGTTGGCCCCACACACTGAGGCTCCGATAGACGGAATCGCACCTCGAATAGTGCCTCTGCGATGGATTCCAGAGCAGGAGATTCACGCTCACGCGATATGTCAGAGCTTGCCTATGTACCACGGCGACTGCCCACATGCTCCTGGGGCGATGCGTCAGCAGAGCCGTGGAATCATTGCCGATATGGAGTCGATAACTCCTGGTGCTCGACACGGCCTACTGCACTCTCTCGATGAGATACGCAGACTGCACCGTGAGGCCAATCAGGGCTCGAGGTCAGAGGTGAACAACTGCACAGAGTGTGGCGAGATCACCAGCCGAGAAGTATGCCAGGCATGCACGATGAAGCAGTGGCTGGCAGAAACGGCGTGAATCAGAGGGTACGGAAGTAGATGCAGGCGTCAAGAAGGGATACCCTAGTTTTGCATACGTAATACAGAGGTACAGAAATAGAAGAATAGAATTACACTTTCTCTTGTTTTCTCTCTTCTTCATAGGCATCAGCAACCTTGCCAGCCGTACGAAGAAACTTCTTTTTCAAACCATCGAAGTTAAGATATATT
>PSPX01000028.1 GCA_004195715.1 Methanobacteriota archaeon
TGGCCGATGAGTCTGATAACAGCTCATTTGAATCCAGACTCAGCAAAGTATTGGACTCCATTAGGGAGGCGTTTGAGGGAGTTCCTACTGACTTATCTGGCGAACAAAAGTTAGTCGGTGCTAGTGATAAAACATGGGTCTCGTGGCTAATCATCCTAACATTCTGGATAGTTTGGGGGGTAGCCCTAATGATTGGAAGTCTGGCAATTTTTCTGACCCTAAACCTTGCAGGAATTTCGCAGGGGCTGGCAATATCAGTGTCCGGTCTCTTGATTTACATCATTCTGAGTCCGCTTATTCTCTTGTTCATCCATGTAGATGGCAGTTTGGACCGGATAAAGGAGATGTTGAAATTTGGCTCTACAAAGAGAGCGCTAATCCTATTGTTGGGAATCCCAATAGTAGTCACCATAATAGATTTCGTTTTTACTGTGGTTTACGGTATTGCGTGGTTTGGAATATTTGGTGAGCCTTCTATCAATACTGACTTGGGGACTAGTTGGGAGTCGGGCACTGTTGATATCGCTTTGTTATTTCTCTCAGTGGCGATAGTGACTCCAATTGTTGAAGAACTCATGTTCCGAGGTTACATTCTTGATGCCATTAACAGAAAGCACAGCGATTGGACTGCGATTATCTGGAGTTCTATTCTTTTTGGTTTGATTCATATCGATCCTTTTGTTGGAGGGCAGGCCTTCATGGGTGGAATCATCTATGGTTGGATTAGAGTAAGGACTGGTAGTCTATTGCCTTCTATTGCGGGCCACATGATGTGGAATATGCTCGCGCTAATGCTGACTTATCTTTAGTGCCGCTCAGATCGCCCATCACTCGCGGCGCCCGAAGCGCCCGGTGCGGTTCCTCATCACTGCGGCGGACTGTCGAAAGAGGGGGTGGCGTATGGAATGTCGCTCACATGATTGCGCCGCAGGCTCCGCAGTACAACTCGCTCTTCGAGCTGTCCCTCTGCATGCTCCACTTGCCGCAAGCCGGACACGGTGGCAAGCCCTTCTCACTCGCCTTAACACGTGGGCCCCTGCGAGGCTTCTTCTTGTTTGGCTTGAACCAGCCTTTCTTGGGTCGCTTCACCTTCGGCACTGTGTCACCGTGTGGTCCAGAGAGGGTGCCGCTCATGAGGTTGCCTCGAGACGCGAACATGTTAGCCGACGCTATCATGAATGGTACGGCTATCGCGAGTCATGCGATGCACAGTAGTGGGGGCAGGTGTGTCTGGGTTGTCATGCGCGGTTAGGCTCCTTGAAGAGGGACACGATGTGGAAGTCGTCTCCGACAGATTCAGTCCCGACACAGTCTCGGATGTTGCCGCGGCGATATGGTATCCATTTCTCACCGCCCCTGCCGACAGAGCAGATACATGGGGCCTGGTGTCCTATGCAGAACTAGAGAGGCTAGCCAAGGAGAATCCTGAGTCAGGGGTGCGCATGAGAGACGGGAGAGAGTACCTCAGGAAAGTGGTCAAACCGCCGGCATGGGGGGATGACATAGCTGCCTTCGATATCTTAGATCAGGAGGATATACCCGAGGGGTATGTCTTCGGGTGGCAGTTCAGAGCACCAGTCATCGAGATGCCCCTGTACATGCCATGGCTGCACTCCAGAATCGAGTCCCTTGGCGGCACATTCAGGCAGTCTTTCGTCGAAGACCTCAGCAAGGTCCCCGGCGAGGTGGTAGTCAACTGCGTAGGGTTGGGTGCGAGGGAGCTGTGCCGGGATGACGAGGTAAGGCCAGCACGGGGGCAGGTTATCTTCCTCGATCAGGATCCAGGTATCGGATACTTTGACCAGCAGCCGGAGACCCTGACCTACACAATCCCTCGTAGCGACTTCACCGTCCTCGGAGGGACGGCTCAGGTTGACGACTGGGGGATGGATATCAGACCAGAAGACAACGCCCTCATTCTAGAAAAAGTGGAGGCTTTGTGGCCGGAGTTGGATCGCTCCAAGATAATTGGGGAGGCAGTCGGTCTGCGACCGTCTCGCAGCGAAGTCAGACTAGAGGTCGAGGTCATAGATGGTAGGAATGTGATCCATAACTACGGTCACGGCGGCGCTGGAGTAACTCTCTCATGGGGATGCGCCGAAGAAGTGGTGGAACTAGTCGCTCAGTCGGCGTGACCTGCCCATGCTGCCTCAGCATGCAGAATCTTCGACTTCACTGGAATTATTTTTCGATACACCTCAGCCGGGCTGGTGAGCTCACCCTCGACTGTAAGCAGCCTCTGCATAGGAATATCGAAATGCTCCTCGTTTCGCTGCAGCATCGGTTCGACGACGGCCCAGTCCTCATCTGTCATCTCGGTGAAGGCGCCACCGTTGAGTTGCGAGTCTGAGAGCCGCTTATGTGGGTCGCGAATGTAGATCGCCCCTCCGCTGGCTAGAGAGAACAGGTTGCCACCGGGATACGGAGTCTCCAGTGCTAGCATCTCTCCTCGCTGGTCGAATCTCATCCCGTTGATGATGACAAATCCACCTCCTTCAAGTGGGTCTCCTGCCATGAAAGACTCAGCCAGATAGTCTAGAGCTGTGCCGTTGATGACAACCTTGGGGCTACCCACAGCGTTAATCATCGGCCTTCCAGCAGCGTTACCGAGGACGAACAGTCTGCCCCCCTTGGAACCGTAGCCGTAGCACTGGCCGACGTCGCCGTGGATGACAAGTTCTCCTGCCTTGTGAATCTGAGCGACTTGGTCCTGAGCGTTGCCGTGCATTGTTATTCTCATTCCATCACTGCCACTGCCGAGATAATCGCCGACAGCCCCCAGAACGTCTATCTCGACATCTGAGGTGCCCGGGCCGAAGCCATTGCCGATGAAACGATGGCCTCTGCAGTGCAGCAAGACGAAGCGTTTCCATCCTGCCTTGTGAAGAGCAACTAGCTCAAGTGCTAGAGAGTCAGTTCCCTCAGGAGGGTATGGCCTCGCATCGACGACAATCCTCTGGGTGTCTGAAGCTGGGACAGGGTGATGTCCGAGAGTAACCTGTCCGGCGAAGCTGTCGCAAGGCTGGTGCCTCGCCGCCGAAATCGTCCTGATGAGTGATGTCTCGACCGAGTCGAGCCAACGGCTTCGCCTCAACGAACCGGTGTCATACCTCCTGTCTAGAAGCCTGCTTAGCAGATTCCATGCCCACTCACGTCCTGCCGACGTGGCGTTAGACTCGATGGCTTCTAGGATCGCGAGAGCCTCTGGCCATCCCATGTGAGGGAGTGCCTCTAGGACTGAAAAGTAGGCGAGTTCCGGATCCATCTTGTCGACCTCCAAGGGTGGCTCTTCAGCAGCATCTGCCGCTCCGTGCCCTCCCGGAGGATGGGTGTCCACCACCTCTCCGAACTTGTTCGTCATGACTAGTTCCTTGCCGCCGTCGTCGGCCGGTCTGATATCGAATAGGAAGGCGCCACCGTCGGTATAGGAACCTCCTCTGGCGTTCCAGTACTCATCAGCGCGACGCCAGAACCTCTTATCCTCTGAGGCAAGGCTGTCAAGCACCGCGTCTATGACCTGCTTCTCCGAGCCACAGAATGCTATCCCGACCTCACCACGCTGGTAGGCGAAGACCTGAGGCCTGAGCATGCTGGTGTCGGTGATTCCAATCAGTCTGTGAGTGGTCCCTTCGGACTGTGCGATGATGAAGAACCACGGGCCGTCGGGGCTGCCATGAATATGCGTCCTCTGAATGGCCGAGTACACCTCTTGCTTGTCCTCCGGTAGCATCACGTAGTCGAGTTCACTTGTGGGCGCTAGGCTCTCTATGACGTGCTCCATGCTGTATCCGTAGACCCGGCGATGTAGGTCGAATGCCAGCGCCCCAACCTCGGTGTCTGTGAAGAACAGCGGCTCCATCCCCCTCTGTGCGAGGTAATCCTTGACAGAGACGTAGTTGGAGAAGTCGCCGTTGTGCACCAGCGCGCAGTCTATGCCCTGCCCGAACGGGTGAGCCCCTCCTGGGTGCGTCACCCTCCCTCGAGTAGGATAGCGATGGTGGCCAATCCAGACGTGGGCAGTCACGTTATCGAGGCAGTAGAAGCGGATCACGTCTTCGGCGTAGCCCACTATCTTGAGGATTAGGAGATCCCTGCCATGACTCAGTACAAAGGCGTCTGTCCTTCCGTCCTTGGCATAGAACTCGACGTTTAGAGAATGGGTGGTGTGGAACACGAATTCCTCGGAAGCAGCCTCCCTGTCGTTCGGGTCGATGGCATCTTGCAGTTTGACGGAAATGAACTCGTCAAGAGCGTCCTCGCGCGGCCTGACAAAGTAGCACACAACGTCGGGCGGACGGGCATCAAGAGAGGGGAGCTCTTTCTCCCATGCCTCTAGGACTGGCATCTCGTGGACGTAATCGATGTGGAAATTGGGATGGATACAGCTCTCTTCGACTGCATCGCGAACTCTGGAATCGAGGTAGGCGACAGCATAGAGGTACGAATCGGCTAGAATCGATGCATTGACTCCGAACTGCTCGGGATCTAGTCCCACCATGGCCACTCCGCCGCCTTTGCCGTTGCCTCGATTCCTCATCTGCTCGAGCGAGGCGAACAGATGGCGGCCCGCCACAGGAACCTCTGAGGCCAGTCCAACGACTCCGCATCCGCCCTCGGCAGCGTCCTCATCGCGGCGCTCGAATTTCGGATGGCTCGCCGTCATCTCGCGGCGGGCCTGGATTATCTTTGAGGGATCGATCATTCGTCGGCCTCCTTGCCGATGTACCTCAGCAGGTCAGTCCGGCCCCTCAACTCGCGGACGTTACTCAGGCCGAGCTTGCGAAGGATATCGCGCAGCCTCCACTGCATTGCTGTATACAAGTTGTCGAGTCTCTTGGCGCCCCAGTCCTGTTGCACCCACTCCTGCAGCTCGATGTCAGTAGTGGTGAGGCCCCAAGGGCAGCCGCGTCCGGACGGTCCACCCTCACAGTTCGAGCATCGAGTGCACCCCATGCCGACCAGATCAGTCGTCCCCAATACGCAGCCGTCGGCACCGAGAGCGATTGCCTTAGCAATGTCGTCAGCAGTCCTGACTCCTCCACTCGCGATGATGGTGACCTTGTCGCGAACCCCTTCCTTCTGCAGGAACTTGTGGACCTTTGGTATGGCCAGTTCAATCGGCATGGCGATGTTCTTCTTGGCAATCTCAGGAGCCGCTCCGGTGCCACCGTAGCCACCGTCGAGGTGAATAATGTGTGCACCTGCGTAGTACGAGCCGACTGCGACCATGTCTACATCATGAGGCGTGCTGACCTTGACAGAGAGTATTGCCTTCGGATTGACAGTCTCTATCCAATCGAGATGCTTTGAGTGATCCTCGACAGAATAGGTGGAGTGGAAGGGGAATGGACTGAACAGGCTGACGAATGGGACCGACCCGCGCAGCTTTGCAACCTCTTCTCCGGCCTTGGCTGCAAGCAGGTGCCCCCCGAGGCCCGGCTTGGCCCCCTGCGCGTACTTGAATTCAATAATGGGGGCGGCTTGAATGGTCTCCTCCTCGACGCCGAAGTATCCCGTTGCTACCTGAGTGATGACATTCTCCTTGACCTCGTACAACTCAGGCGGGTACCCTCCTTCGCCTGTCGACATGAATGAGTTCCATTGTTTGGCGTTCTTCGCCCTCGACATCATCACATTGACTGAAACAGAACCATACGACATCCCGCCGCCATACCAAGGTATGTCAATCTCAATCTTGTTCTTCTTGTCACCACGGCGATTCAGCGGTAACTTGGTGTCAATGGCTTCCGAGTGCTCCAACCAATCACTCTCTGGAAGGAACTGGAAATCGAGTCTGTCGAAACCGCCGTCGCTCTTCCCAGTCTTGAAGTTCAGATTGTCAGGTACCTCGCCGGTCTCTGCCATGTACCAAGTCGAGAGGATGAGTTCGTCGGTCCAGCGCGCATCTCCGAGTGCCTTGGGTTTTTCGTATTCGCCGAACGCCCTCGCTTTCATCCCATCCTGCATCAAGTGGGTAGTCTTGTGGACTAGAGATTCGCTGGGCTTCACAATCTTTCCACTGAGGGTGTCAGATATATTCTGGATTATAGTCATCAGCAATCGCCCCCCACATAGCCTGCAATCCCCTCGAAGGCCTCGTCCTCTAGGTGCTTGACCACCATTGAGCGCCCAAATTCTCCTCTTAGTCTGCGAACCTCGCGGATTCCCATCGCTCCGAGTATCTCCAGTAGCTGGTCCCTCCACGAGCCGCACAAGTTGGTGAGTCTCTGCTCTGCCCAATCCCGATCCAGTTGCACCGGCAGTGTTCCAGAGACATTCTCTCGATGCCTGAGCGAGCCATTTGAGCGGCCCTGTAGGGCAAACAGTACCGGCAAATCGAGTGCGACTGCATCAAGTCCGCTGATGATGGCCTTGGGAACATGATCAGCCCCAACAATACCTCCTCCGCCGAACAAGGTGACAGTGTCCCGGCGTCCCTGCTCGATGAGAAGCATGTGTGCCTCCTTGAACAGTTCAGTGACGAAGGTGCCGTCGGAACCGCAACCGTGCAAATCCGCGAGCAGGTGAATCACCTTAACTCCTGACTCAACTGCCTGAGTCAACCGATTCTGCCAGCCCTCTTCGAAGTGTATTCGGATTCCGATCATCGCGTCGGTGACCGCGTTGGCAATCTCAAAACCGGCAGCGTCCCAACCCCATGATCGCCCGGGTGATGATCGCAGCTCAATCAGCCTCGCGTTTGGGAACTCCGAGGCTCGGGATGCCTCAGTGTTGTCGAGCACTGGGACGACGTTTGGTGCGTCCAGTCCCAGTCTTGCCACGGTGTGAGCATCTAGGCACGCCAGAGTGTCTATCCGACTACTGGTTGAATCTACCACCTTAACCAACTGCGGTGAGCCGAGGTCTCCTGGAGGGAGGTCGAAGATAAACGGGACTTGGATTGTGAACATCTCAGGGGTGCTCCCCGATAGTTTCCCGTTGGAATCAAAAGACAAGTGCATCGGCTTGCTCCCGATATCCACCGCTGTGCCAATCAGCTCGCGCCCGTGGATCCCATCCCTACTGGGCCGAACAATCTCCGACATGTCTGTCAGCATACCGTCGAATCCGGGCCCACCGAAGCGTCCCCTGTACCCTTGACCGCGCACCGGGACTATTCCCTTCTTTGCCTCCTCATCAATGGCCGCGATGTGTCCGTGAGTTGTGTACGAATCTCCCAGCGCGAGTAGGTCCGGATTAGGCAGGACCTTCACAAAGTCCGGATGCTGGACCTCGCACCTGAGGCAGCCTACGCACAGCTTTGGCCTCGGGGAAAAGCCGCCAACTGGCCCTGAGAAAACACCGTAGGTGCAGGGCCTAGAGAGGATCACGTCGAACTGAGGGAAGTAGGTCACCATCTCCTTGGCGATTAGTTTCGCTAGGCCGACCTTACCGACCTTTACGAGGAACCTGTGCGGCAGTGGGTCGGCATCATCGACCTCTTCAGTTTCAATGTGATAGCGGTGATACCCATCGGCAATCTCCCTCCCTATCCGTGCCGATTCAGCACCGAACCGATCTATTGACAGCGGGCCGTTGGTATCTTGCAGACCAACATGCGTCGATGATTCTAGCATAGTGCCCCCCCGGATACGCGCAGGTGTGCGAGAGAGTGCTATAATCATTCGGTCGTTTGTATATGCTTTTGATGTAATTCTGTGCTTATATCTACAATAATACTTAATTATTGAACGTATGAACAAAATAATACAATATATTGATTATTTGCAATATCTATGATTTGTAGTCTCGTCCATCTTTGTCAAAGCGTTCATCTGCACCATCTGTCAGTCATCCTGAGTCACGTTGAAATGGCCTGAATCTCGCCATTGATTCATGGGTATGAAAGAAGCCTGGGATGTTCCCGAGTTCCGCCGTTTACTCATCGGTAATGGCGTCAATATGCTGGGCTCTTCGATCTTCATCATCGGGATGAGTTGGACGGTTGCCCAGATAGGAGGACCTAAGATCTACGGGCTGATATTCACCGCCTACTTCCTCGGCCACCTCCCACTTCTGCTCTATGGTGGCATGGTGGTCGACAGGATGCCGCGTAGGACAGTTGCACTGGTTGCAGATCTATCTCAAGCCGTGCTTGTGACTCTAGCCCTAATTGCACTCATGGCTGGAATGGATGAGATCAATACGTTGCTCGTGGTAACCTTTCTCACAGGAGGAGCGGGGGCTTTCTCCATCCCAGCGATAGGCGCCTTGGTGCCTGACCTCGTTGAGGAGGATCTGCTGCCGCAGGCCAACGCCCTGAGGGGAGTCGCGATGACGGCAGCATGGATGCTCGGACCACTCATCGGAGGCATGGCTGTTGGCACATGGGGCATAGAGGTCTGCCTACTCATCGATGTCGTCACCTTCCTCTTCAGTGGAGCCGTGCTGTGGAGCATATCGGAAATCCCGGTGGTTCGCGATGAAGTTGGGGATTTGCGAGAAGAGGTTTTCGAGGCATGGGAGTTCGTGAAGACCCAGCCCTGGTTGTTCGCAGGTATCTTGATGTTCATGATATGGCATGTGGGGGACTCGGCAATCGAGATAGGAGTCCCTTTCATCATCGGGAACAAGGGGCTAGGGGCCAATGCGTTCGGTGTGTTCGGAGCCGTCGGGGCATTAGGGGCGATGGCCGGCTCCATACTCGGTGGTATTCGTCCGATATCCAAAGAGCACAGAGGGAAGGTGTTCTACATCTTCATCGGAGGGATAGCTTGGTGTATGCTGATGTGGGCAATGCCAATC
This sequence comes from Methanobacteriota archaeon, assembly GCA_004195715.1. GTDB lineage: Archaea > Thermoplasmatota > Poseidoniia > Poseidoniales > Thalassarchaeaceae > Thalassarchaeum. The sequence goes on from PSPX01000028.1 coordinate 8,746, forward strand.
CCATTCTGGGCGGTACTGGTCTTCGTCCTCCTCGAAGGTGTTCTCGGAGGAACCCTAGGTGTAATCTGGAGAACCACGATGTCAGACAGCGTTGATCAGCACCTCAGAGGGAGGGTCAACTCACTGGATGCCATAGGGTCGCTGATTTTCATCCCATTCGCACCCCTTCTCGGAGGTTGGATGATTGAGACGACTAACGTCTTGACAACTTACTCGATTGCTGTGGCGTTCATGGTTCTGACAACAACTGCTGGGCTAATCGTCCCCTCGTTCAGGAGCTTCGAGCGAGTTGACTCAGAGCGCTTCCCAATCACTGCTGGTCAAAATCCATCTGACTGATGTCGACATCAAACCACTTCCCGTAGAGATCGTACTGCAACTTGATTGCGGCTACTAGCAGGACAGCATAGAGAGACCAAGCGGCTAGGGTCCTACCCATACTGATTGGGATTCCCATCAGAAACACGCCATCGAACACTATGCACGCTGAAATGAAGGTCACTCTGCCAAGCGTAGTCAGAAGCCCCTCGCTCTCTTGAGCCAGAACCCGCTTGACACGCTCCTCTCTGCTCTTATCTGAGGCCTTCTTCAACCTCCAGAAGGCGGCCTCTGTCTCCTCCTTCTTGTCAAACATCGGAGGAGCGTTATCGGACCCCTCTGAGTCAACTTCATTCTCAGCCATTCTCTTCCCTCAGAGCACGATCGTAGTCGGCTCGTCGTCATCCTCAGGGCGAATATGGGCACCATCTAGCACAGGGAGTTTCATCCCAGGACCTAGTGGGAAATGACATGCCACCCCATGACCATCAAGGCCGAAAATCTCTAGTTTCGGCTCCTCGACATCGCACCGGCCTTCCTCGGCTATAGGGCAGCGAGTGTGGAACCTGCATCCCGAGGGCGGGTTCGCGGGGCTGGGCACATCACCACTCAGGACTATCCTCTCCCTAGATGCCTTCTCGAGAGAGGGCTCTGGGATTGCCGACATCAGAGCATGCGTGTAAGGATGAGCTGGCTTACTGAACAGGTCTTCAGTATTGGCAATCTCTACTATCTTCCCCAAGTACATCACAGCGACTCTGTCGCAAATGTGGTTGACGACGTTGAGAGCGTGGGTGATGAAGACGAAAGTGAGGCCGTGCCTCTCCTGAATCTCCTCAAGCAAGTTCAGAACTTGTGCCTGAACAGACACATCCAGAGCGCTGGTTGGCTCATCTAGGAGGATGAACTCGGGACCCAAAGAAAGGGCCCTCGCCAGAGCAATCCTCTGTTTCTGCCCTCCAGAGAACTCGTGGGGGTATCTGTTCATGTGCTCGCGCTTGAGGCCTACAGAATCTAGTAACTCAGCTACCCTCTGAGTCAACTCGGCACCCTCGGCCATTCCATTCACTTGGAGTGGTTCACCTACTATTGAACGCACAGACATCCTCGGATTCATCGACCCTCCTGGGTCTTGGAAAACAATCTGTAGTCGCCTTCTGAGTTCTTTGTTTGTCATATTTCGGATGTCCTCACCGTCATAGCGGACGGACCCCTCGGTTATCGGAATGAGTCCGAGCATGACTCGCCCCAGAGTGGTCTTTCCGCAACCCGACTCGCCGACGATTCCAAGAGTCTCGCCACGCCTTATTTGCAGGTCAATCCCGTCAACTGCACGGACATGACTCTTCGCTGTAGTCAGCATCCCACTCTTGATTGGGAACCATTTCTTCATCCCGTCAATCTCTATGAGAATCTCTTCGTTATTGCTATCGTCTGGCATTTCAGGCAACTCCTTCCAATCCGTACTCGGCTGCGAAAACGTCGAATGCGGCCTGCACTTCTGCGACATTCTCGCCAATTGAATCTGTGTGGTGGCAGGCTGCGAAGTGGCCGGGTTCGACCTCGTTCATAGGAGGAGGGGTTGAGATGCATTTTGCATCCGCGAATGGGCAACGGGGGTGGAACCTACACCCATCGAAGTGTAGGTTGGGATCTGGGACTTGTCCAGGGATTATTGGGAGTACGTCTCTACGCTCAGAACCTTCATCAATTGTGGGGATGCTATGAAGCAGGCCGATTGAGTAGGGCATTCGAGGCCTAGAAAGAACATCCTCTATGGTACCTGTCTCGACCACCGACCCAGCATACATCACGGTTACTGCGTCGCACATCTCAGCAATCACACCCAGGTCATGGGTAATCAGCAGTATCGCTGTTCCCTTCTCGTCGCGCAAATCTCGCATCAACTTGAGAATCTGGGCTTGGATGGTGACATCGAGGGCAGTTGTCGGCTCGTCGGCAATGAGTAGTTTTGGCTCGCAAGCCATCATCATGGCTATCATTACCCGCTGTCGCATTCCCCCAGAGAGCTCGTGCGGGTACATCTTCACTACAGCACTAGGATTTGGAATCCTGACATCCTCAAGGATACCGATTACCTGTCGGGTATGCGCGGGGTCGAGTTTTAGATAGTCCAAGAATATAATCGCGGGCAGAGCCAGGAGGGTACCGATTACAGCCATCCCTAGGAGTGCAGAGAGCGGCATCCAGAGCATCAGGAAGAGAACCAAAGCCACAGCGAAAACGAGGGGTATCTGAGGGGGAGCGTGTACGAATACGGCATCGAAAAACGGGTCTAACGTCGTTGGTCCTGCGGAGGAACGTCTCTGCCAATGGCGCCCCCCATATACGCCAATGAGGCCCAGACTGATGTAAGCGAAAAAGGACCAGATAAATGCAAATGGAGCGGCGACTGCACTTGCCGCAGAATCAGCGAAACCGCTCATGTGGGCTGCAATTACAAAGGCGAAAACGGACAAGATGGCAATAGACGCTTGTGGTCTTGAGAAAAAGGCGTCGCGGATGAGAGTAATAGGGCTGACAAGTGCCTGACCGACTCTGACGTAACGTGGAGTCTCTGCCTCAACGAGTTTGTCGTGCACGCGCATCACCTCGGAGATCTGCTTCTCCACAGTATAAAGCGGGTTGAGGGCCGTCATGGGCTCTTGGAAGATCATACTAATCTCATTGCCGCGCACCCATCGCATGAATTTCTGATGGCGACGATACTCGTGCTTGGCTGCAAACCCTACTAACGATGAGGCTAATGTTATGAACAGGGATATGAGAAAGAGAGTCGCGCCCTGAATGGGATTTATCAGAACCGTCCAGAAGATAAATAGTATCAATGCCAACACTGAGACTACAGTTATTGATCCTGAAATATCTTGAGTTCTTTTGTCGCCCTGTGAATCCCTAAACAGCAGTTCCTCGCCTTCGTACTTCACACTGCCCTCATCGACATCGCAGGTAGCGAGACCTATCGTCACCAGTGAGGTGACAGACTTCCCGCACCCCGACTCACCAACCAACCCCATAATCTGACCCTGCTCGACCTTTAGGTCCACAGAGTGGAGTGCCTCAATTGGTCCGTCAAGAGTGTCGAAATGAACTCTGAGGCCTTCGATCTCAAGCAAGTTATCCGGCACCTTCTCATCTCCTGTTCTTGGGGTCTACTACGTCCCTGATTCCATCGCCAAGCAAATTGAAGCCGAGTGTGGTGGCTGCGATTGCGAGCCCGGGGTAGAGCATAAGGTGAGGAGAGAGCATGAAGAATTGTCTGCTCTCAGAAACTAGAATTCCCCACTCAGCTGTCCCGGGGGCAGCTCCAAGTCCGATGAACGACAGCCCGGATGCTGACAGAATGGTTCCGCCGATGTCAAGAGTGAAGGCGACGAGGAGTGGGGCCCACGCATTGGGAAGAATGTGCCTGAACATTATTCTCCCCGGAGGGGCACCTACGCTCTTAGCTGCCTCAACAAAGGTCATCTCCTTGACATACAGAACCTGTCCTCTAATCAGTCTGGCATAGCCTGGCCATCCGGTGAAAATCAAGGCGGCCTGTATCTTCCAGAGACGATCGAAGTCCTTGATCACGACTATCTCATCTCCAGTGCTACCTGAGAAGCGATAGATGACCACTGCAGCAATGAAGATCGCCACGGTCCTGAGTGTGAGGTACCTCAACGGGTTTGTCCAATCAAGTGAGGTGCTCAAACGCTCCCGGGCGCCGTCGAAACTCGCATTCTCGATGAAGCGCTTGTCTGCTAGGACTAACATTCCTAGGATGATAATTACACCTGCGGCAGCACCAATTCTCCAACCTTGGCTGTCTGAAATTCCAAAGAGATCCGACCACGAGGCGCCGGGAAACAAGCCAACAAAAAAGAATAAGAATAAC